>JBIIGF010000308.1:0-3829 GCA_044236665.1 Aestuariivirga sp.
GGAGGAGCGCCGTATCTTCGGGCGGAATGCGAAGGCTGGCCAGCTTGCCGAAGCCGGTGTTGACGCCATAGACCGGCAGGTCACCGGCCGCTGCGGCGGCAATGGCGGCGGCTGCCGCATCGACGCCGGGGCGGGCCCGCCTGTCCAGCAGGACTGGCTGCTCCTCGCGGTAGATCCGTTCAAGCTGCTGCAGCGTCGTTTCGCCGGGGATCAGGATTTCAGGTGTCAAACGGGCCTCCAGAGATGGGCAGTGTGGTGAACGGACCCGGTGTTCGCCACCGGGGTCCGGCCTTGCCTTCTGCCCTGCCTCTTACAGCCCTTCGGACGCCCGCAAAAGGGCCCGGCGGGTGCTGTCAGCCTTGCCAGAAAAGATCCGGCCACTGTGGCGTGGCCGGACCTCAATACGGTGCGGGCTTGGGAAGGCTTCAACTGCGGCCCAGATGCGCCTCAAGGTCAAGCCTCACGGCAACGCCGGCCATGGCAATGACGGACACGCCACCGCGCTCTTCGTCAGGAATGTCGAGGCCGCCCTTGACCACCTTCACCGTCACCTGGCCATGCGGCAGGCTGGCGGCCACGGCAGCCTTGTCCACCTTGTCAGGTTGCTGCACGCCGATGGTCACTTCGATCTGCATGGTCTTCGGCTCAATGCCCAGCGTGCGCAGGAACGGAAGGGACGAGTGGTGGATGCAGTCCTGCACGGCGCGCAGCGCCGCCTTGGTGTAGTCGCCGCCATGCATGTCGTTGCCATGGCCCATTTCGAGGATCACGCGCTTGAGGGCCATCACTTCTTCTCCGGAACATCGAGGTAGACGATGGCAGCGGCATTGGCCATCAGGGTGAGGTTGGTGCCTTCGTCGTTCATGATCTCAAGGCCGCCCTCGACCACTTCGACGCTTGATTTGCCATAGGGCAGCGTGGCCGCCACGGCCGCCTTGTCGACGAGGTCAGGCTTCGGCACGCCAACCAGCACCTTCACATGCATGTCATGCGGCGACTGGCCGATGGCGTTGGCGATGGTGAGCGAATTGTGCCAGAGCGCGTCCTTCAGCGCCCGGATGGCGGCCTTGGTGTAATCGGCCCCGGTCAGGTCCGTACCCATGCCGATTTCGACGATCATGCGTGTGAGCGCCATCTGTTTTCTGTTCCTTCCTCGTCTCTCAGGCTGACAGGAATGCCGATACCTCGGCGTTGAAGCGGCGGGGGTTTTCAAAGAACATGAAGTGCCCGCCGCCTTCATGCTCCTCATAGATGGACGCTGTCGCATTCGGGTTCACCGCGGCGATCCACTCCTGCGATTCAGCGCTGAAGATGCTCTTGCGGCCACCGATGACCAGCGTGGGAAGGCGGCTCGCCATGATGACGTCCCGCCAGTCGTTGAGGCAGTGGTCGAACAGCAGTTCGGCCGCCGCCTCACGCGGCATCTTCAGGTTTTCGCCAGCGATCCAGCGGAGGTCCTCCTCCGGCAGGGCGCTGGTGAACATGCCCTTGAGGATGCCCATGGTACCGTCCACCGTTGCAGTCGCGCGCACCACATCCGCGAAACCGGCAACCGACTGCACGTCCGGCAGCAGGCAGCCGTATGTCTTCTTCGCCGCGTCATCCCAGCCGGGCAGGGCGGCCACCATCGGCGCCTGATCAACGATCACCAGCCGCCGCAACCTGTCTTCGCCGAACAGGTCGAGGTAGCTCCAGATGATCGAACTGCCCATGGAGTGGCCGAGCACATCAACCCGGTCGAGGCCCAGAACCTCGATTGCTTCCCTCAGATCCTTGGCCAGCCGCTGGATGCGGTGGCCGCCGGCTGCATTGGGGCTGTCGCCATGGCTGCGCATGTCGAGCGCGATGACCCGCCGCGACGTCGCCAGTTCGCCGATGTTGCGGCCGAACTCGGCCGCCGACTGCGACCAGCCGGGAATCATGATGAGCGGCGCTCCGCTGCCCGCCTCGATGGCGTTGAGGGTTGCGCCGCCCGGAAGCACGATGTGTCTGCCTGCCGTCATGGCCGCCTCCCGTGGCTCAGAGTTGCACGCCCTTGGTGAGTGCGCCGTCGATCACCAGATTGGTGCCCATGGTGAAGCTCGAGGCGGGGCTGGCGAGGAACACGATGCCCTTGCCGATTTCCTCCGCCGTGGCCATGCGCCCTGTCGGATTGAGGGCGAGTGCCTGCTGGAACAGGTCGGGCAGGTTCTTTTCGATATAGTGCCAGATACCATCCTTGAAATAGACGTTGCCGGGCGAGACGGAGTTCACGCGGATCAGCTTCGGGGCCAGCTTGTGCGCCAGTCCGTGCGCGTAGTGGATGAGGGCCGCCTTGAAGGCGCCATAGGCGGGCGATGTGAAGTCGATCTCGCGGCCCGATACCGACGAGACGATGACGATCGACGGCCACTTGGATTTTTCGAGATAGGGAAGCGATGCGTTGACGGCGCGTACCGTGTGCATCATGTCGATGTCGAACTGCGCCTGCCACGAGGCTTCGGTGTCTTCGGCCGCCGCAAGTGCAGAGACATTGGCGACGAGGATGTCAACGCCGCCCAGCGCCTCGGCGCTGGCCTTCACCCAGCCTTCGAGGGCGGCCTTGTTGCCGACATCGATGGCCTGTCCGAAGGACGCAACACCCTTCGCCTTCAGCGCCGCGACCGTGCTTGTCACCGTGCCCTCATCGCGCGCGCAGACCGAGACATTGGCGCCTTCATCCGCGAACATGTCGGCGGCGCGCCGGCCAATACCCTTGGTGCCGCCGGTGACCAGTACGTTCAAGCCCTTCAAGCCGAGATCCATTTTCCGTCTCCCTGTTGGTGATTGTCTGTGAGTGTCTGCTTACTGCCCGAGGTAGGATTTCTTGATGGAGGCGCCGAGCGTGTATTTCGGGTCCACCATGTTGCCGACGCGCACGCGGCCGGCCTGCGTCAGCAGGAAATAGGCCTCGAGTTCGTCGAAGCCATAGTCGGAGGCCAGCCAGCGGGTGAGTTCGCGGTAGGCGATGCGGGCGGCATCCTCCATCGGGCGTGCGGAACCAATCGTCATGATGAAGTCTTCGGTTTCAAGGCGCGGCCAGGAGATCTGCCAGTTCTTGATGAGATCGACCTGCACCGTGGTCGTTGACGGCATCTCGACGGCGACGCCGCAGAGTTCGCCATCGCCTTGCCGCCCGTGGCAGTCGCCCAGATAGAGATAGGCGTCCTTGTGCAGCACCGGGAAATAGACGACAGCACCCGGGGCCACGTCCGGCAGGTCCATGTTGCCGCCCCAGTAGTCCGGCTGCAGCGACAGCACCGCCTCGATCAGCGGCGAGACGCCGAGCGTGCCGATGAATGGTTCATAAGGCAGGGTGATGCGGTCGTTGAACTTCACGCCCGCTTCCGTCACCTCGTATTTCATCACCCGCTCCGGCAGTGGCGGGTTCAGCATGGCGGTTTGGCCGTTGGAAACGAGGCCGCCGAATTCCGGGATGAGCGCGGAGGTGCCGACCGGCTGTGCCCCGCGCGGCAGGATCGACTTGATATGGACGCACAGGACATCCCCCGGCTCGGCGCCCTCGACGGCGATGGGGCCGCACTGCGGGTTGACGAAAGGCATGCGCAGTTTCTGCGAGGGGAGGTCCGCCTCGGTCTTGATGGCGCCGCCGAAGGCGTCCTCCGTCTCGGCGATCACCGTGTCGCCGGGCCGGATCGACAGGACCGGCTTTGCATAAGGACCATAGACATAGTGGTATTCACCCTGCACGGCCTTGTTCAGCAGGTGGGTTTTGCCCTCCCGGCCGCCCGATACGGCCTTCCGCCCCATATAGCTTTGCGTGAGCCAGCTCATCTTTCGTCACTCTCCC
>JBIIGF010000309.1:0-3821 GCA_044236665.1 Aestuariivirga sp.
AACATGTGGATCGGCCTTGCGTTGCTCTCCAATGGCCGCGCGCGCCATGGCGAGATCGTGCAGGTGTGGGACGGGCTCCGCGGCATGACCGTGATGGGCGAAATCTGCGATCCGATGCATTTCGACAAGGAGAACAAGAGGCTCCATGCATAAGTCATTCGAAAACATGCTGCCCCGCGTGTCGCCCCTGCAGGACGTGGCGGTCCAGGGCCGCTTCGGCGCAAGCCACGGCACGCCGGGCGTCACCTTCAGCGTGCGCCATCCGCTTTCGATCGTCACCGTCATCGCGCGCGCTGGCCAGGGGGCGGCAACGGCGGCGGCGCTCAAGGACCATGAGGCCCAGTGGGCCGGCCCGGACCAGTATTTCGTGCTGGCCGAGAACCGCGGCGAAGGCGCGCTCTGCCGCGAACTCAAGGCGAAGCTCTCCGGCATCGCCTCCGTATCGGACCAGAGCCATGGCCGCATCATCATCCGCATCGCAGGGCCCAAGGCCCGCGCCGTGCTGACCAAGGGTACGCCGGTTGATCTGCACCCAGATCAATTCCCGGTCGGCAAGTCGGCCCTCACCCAGATGGCGCATGTCGGCATTCACCTGACCCGTGTGGGCGAGGATGCCTTTGACCTCTCTGTGTTCCGCGGCTTCTCGGAAAGCTTCTGGGAATGGATCACCGAACAGGCCGAGGAATTCGGCTATCAGGTGACGTAATAGACAACGGCGTCATTCCTGATTTCGCTGGAATGACGCCATTTTCAGCGTGACGGCTAGATCCGCTCCGCGAGCCTTGCGATGCGCCGGGCGGCTTCCGCGATCTGCACCTCGTCCACCGTCAGGGCAACCCGCAGGTGGCCGCTGCCGCCCGCGCCGAAGCTTTCGCCCGGCATGGTGACGACATTCTCCTCCGCCAGCAGGCGCCAGGCGAAGGCCTCGCCCGAAAGCCCGGTCTTGCGTACATCGACCATCACGAACATGCCGCCTTCCGGCATGCGGGCCGACACTTTCTTGGAACCCTCGAAGGCCCTGACCAGCGCCCGCGCCCGGGTCTCATAGGCTGCCTTCATCGCGTCGAGTTCCGGGAAGTGGGTATCGAGCGCGAAGGCCAGCGCATCCTCGAGGAATTGCTGGGAGCCGAACAGCATCGTCTCCGTCACCGGCAGCGCCATATTGCAGAATTCGGCCGATGCCGCGATCCAGCCGCAGCGGAACCCGGGCAGGGCGTGCGACTTCGAGATCGAGGAGGCGACGATGGTGCGCTTCTCCAGTTCCGGAATGTCGAAGGGCGAGGCGAACACGTTGTTGCCATAGGTGAGGGTTGCGTAGACCTCGTCCGAGATGATCCACAGGTCATGTTTTTCCGCCACCCTGCCGATCTTCTCGATTTCCGAGCGGGTGAACACGGCGCCGGTCGGGTTCGAAGGGGTGTTCAGCAGAAGCACGCGGGAGCGCGGCGTGATGGCCTTTTCGACATCCTCCGCCTTGAGGTGGAAGCCCTGGTCCGGGTCGACGCGGATCGGCGTCACGACACCGCCCGCTGCGGCGATCACGCCCTCGTAGGTGGCATAATAGGGGTCCGCCATCAGTACCTCGTCGCCCTCATCCACCACCGTCATCATAGCGGCATAAAGCGCGGTTTGGGTGCCGGGAAGGTAGATGAACTGGTCCTCGCCGATGCTGCGGCCGGTCTGCCTGGCATAGAGCCGGGCCAGCGACCGGCGCACATTGGCCTCGCCGCGGCCATCGGCATAGCGCAGTCGCCCGGAGCGCATCTGGCGGTTCGCCTCGTCCAGAATGGCGGCAGGGGGTGGCGCATCGGGCTCGCCGATCGACAGGAAGATGAGCGCTTCGCCCAGCCCGGCCCGGCGCTTGCCTTCGATGTGGACGGCCCATTTCTCGGAACCAAGCCCGCCCAGCCGACCGGTGACTTTCGCAAATTTCATCTTCTTAACCCTTGTTTTGCCGCGCTTTTAGTGCATGCCCCTGACGCGGTCGAGAGGCCGCTCGGGGTCTTTACATTTTTGGAGGCTAGTTTTATTTGTGCGCCGCATCATTCTGCTCGGATTTCCTTAAAATGGATCTTTCACGGCGTCAGGTTCTGAGGTCGGCTGCAACGCTTGCGGCCGTCGTCGCGTCAATGCGTCAGGGCCTTCTGCCCTCCATGGCGGAAGCCTCTGAACTCTATATCGAAAAGCAGCCCTTCACCGAGGACTATGTCCGCAAGCTGGCGGAGGCGCTGGCCCAGAAGCCGTGGGAAGACGTGCGAATCGCCATGCCGCCGGGCTGGGAGCAGGTCACTTACGATCAGTACCGCGACATCCGTTTCAACCCGGACAAGTCGTTCTGGAAGGGTGATCAGCACCAGTTCTCCTTCGACCTGTTCCATTCAGGCTTCCTGTTCACCGCTCCGGTCGACGTCCATGTGGTCGAGAATGACCAGACGGCGCGCATCAATTATGATCCCAACCTGTTCGTCTTCGGCCCGCTGGCCCCCAAGACCGATGGCAAGACGGACATGCATTACGCCGGGCTCCGGCTGCGCTATCCGATCAACTCCCAGGAATACAACGATGAGTTCGTGGTGTTCCAGGGCGCCTCTTATTTCCGTGGCGTTGGCAAGGGGCTGCTCTACGGATTGTCGGCGCGCGGCCTCGCCATCGACACCGGCCAGCCCAAGGGCGAGGAATTTCCGATGTTCCGGGACTTCTGGGTCAGGCGGCCTGATCCTGCCGCCACCACGATCGTGGTCGAAGCCCTGCTCGACAGCCCGTCGATTACCGGCGCTTACAAGTTCTCGATCAAGCCCGGCGAGGATACCCAGATGGACATCGAGGCGGTGCTGTTCCCCCGCCGCGACATCTCGCATGTCGGCATCGCGCCAATGACGTCCATGTTCCTGCTCGATCAACTTTCCCATCCGGTGGAGGACTACCGCCCGGCGGTGCATGATTCGGATGGGTTGATGATGCAGACGGGGGCCGGCGAATGGCTGTGGCGCCCGCTCGCCAACCCCAAGACGCTGCAGGTTTCGGCCTTTCAGGATATGAGCCCCCGGGGCTTTGGCCTAATGCAGCGCAAGCGCAACTACCGCGACTACCTCGACCTCGAATCGCATTACGAGCGCCGCCCCAGCCTGTGGGCGGAGCCGATCGGCGACTGGGGGCCGGGCGCGGTGGAGCTTTACGAGATTCCCACCCTGCTCGAGACCAACGACAACATCGTGGCCTTCTGGCAGCCGAAGGAAATGCTGAAGCAGGGGCAGAGCTACTCCTACGTCTACCGCCTGCACTGGTGCGCCAACTGGCCGACCGACATCAACCTGCCGCTCGGCCGCACGGTGTTTTCGGGTGCGGGGGTGGACCCCAACTATTCGGCGAACCCGCCATCTTATGACCCAGATTTGAAGCTTTACGTCATCGAGTTTGCGGGAGGTGACCTCGAAGGAGACATCACCGCGGACGTGACGGCTTCATCGGGCGAAATCTCCCAGGTTCATTTGCAGAAGAACAACGTCGAGAAAACGACGCGTCTTTCCTTCGAGCATAACGTCAATGGGGTAGACATCTCGGAAATCCGCGCCGTGCTGAAGCGTGGGGACAAGAAAGCGAGCGAGACATGGCTCTTCAGGTGGACGCGCAGCTGACGGACTCCGTTCCGCCTTCCGCCCCCCTCGGCATGCCCATTCAGAGCCTGACGCACTGGGAGGGCAAGCCCTCCGGCGTGGGCAATGGCCGTGAGGTGTTGCTGGCCCGCGTCTTCGTGTTCGGTGCCTCGGCCCTGCTTACCGGTTTTGGTACCTGGAAGATGTACGAGGTGATCAGCCCGGTCA
>JBIIGF010000310.1:0-3814 GCA_044236665.1 Aestuariivirga sp.
CTGGCGCGCCACCCAAGCCTGGGCGCGCGCAGACATGCTGCATGCCGTTGCCAACATCATGGCCACGCGCAGCGAGGAAGCGGCCCGCCAAATCACCCTCGAGACCGGCAAGCCCCTGGCCCAGGCTCGGCGCGAATGGGGCCTGTCGCTCGACCAGTTCCGCTGGCACGCCGAGGAGGCCCGCCGCATCCATGGCCGCATCATCGAAAGCCGTGCTCCCGGCGGCCGGATCGAAATCAGCCACGAGCCGGTGGGTATCGCCGCTGCCTTCACGGCGTGGAATTTCCCCGCCTTCCTGATCGCCCGCAAGGTGGCCCCTGCCCTGGCCGCCGGCTGCTCCATCATCGTGCGGCCCTCGCGCGAGGTGCCGGGAACCGCCATGCTGCTCATTGACTGCGTACAGCAGGCCGGCATCCCGGCAGGCGTCGTCAACCTCGTGATCGGCCCCACTGCCACGACCTATGATCCGATCATGGCATCAAGGGCGGTGCGCAAGATCTCGCTCACCGGCTCCACCGCCATTGGCCAGCAGATGATCCGCGATTCCGCCACAACGCTGAAGCGCGTGTCGATGGAGCTTGGCGGCAACGCGCCCGTCATCGTCTTCGAGGATGCACAGCTCGAACAGGCATTGGACCTTTCCGTGCCGGTGAAATTCGCCAATGCGGGCCAGGTCTGCGTCACGGCCGACCGGTTCTATGTGCATGAGAAACTGATGAAGCCCTTCGTCGAAGGCTTCACGGCGCGTGCCAAGGCCCTGAAGCTCGGCCACGGGCTGGACGAGCAGACCCAGATGGGCCCGCTCATCAATCAGCGCCGCGTCGACGCGATGGAAAAGATCGTGGCGGACGCCGAGGCGAAGGGCGGCAAGATTCAAACCGGCGGCGGCCGCCCGCAAGGCCAGAACAAGGGCTTCTTCTTCGCGCCCACCGTCATCACCGATCTTCCTGATGACGCGCTGGCGGTGCGGGAAGAAAACTTCGGCCCCATCGCAACCATTTCTTCCTTCGCATCCACCGAGGAAGCCTTTGCGCGCGCCAACGGCAGCGAATATGGGCTGGCGGCCTATGTCTTCACGCGTGACCCCGCCCGCATGCGCGAGGCGGCGGCCCGGCTTGAAGCCGGCATGGTGGGTGTGAACTCCTATGCGCTCGCGGCGGCGGAAGCGCCCTTCGGCGGCATCAAGGCCAGCGGCATGGGCCGCGAGGGCGGCACCGAAGGCATTCTCGACTATATGAATGTGAAGCTGACGCAAGTCGTCGTCTGAGGAGGCATCATGGCTTCGAACACCATCCGCAGCCTGTGGCAACAGGGAAAGCCCGTGCTCAACGGCTGGCTGTCCATCGGCAACGGCTTCACCGCCGAGATCATGTCGCAGCAGGGCTATGACGCGGTCACCATCGACCAGCAGCACGGTTTTCTCAGCTATGATGCGCTGGCTCCCATGCTGCAGGCAATGAAGGCCTCGCCTGTCACACCCATGGTGCGCGTGCCGTGGCTCCAGCCCGGCGACATCATGAAGGCGCTGGATGCCGGCGCCATGGGCATCATCTGCCCGATGATCAACAATCGCGCCGAAGCGGAGCACTTCGTGTCCTGCATGCGCTATCCACCCAACGGCCAGCGCAGCATGGGGCCGACCCGCGCGGTCTTCGCCCATGGCGCGGATTATGCCAGGACGGCGGATCAGGACGTGATCGCACTCGCGATGATCGAAACCGCAGATGGCATGAAGAACCTCGACGAGATCGTGAAGACGCCGGGCCTCGATGGCGTCTACATCGGCCCCGCCGACCTGACGTTGGGCCTCACCGGCCGGAAGTACCCAGTAGGCTTCGACCGCGAGGAGCCGGAAATCATCGAGGCCATCAAGACCATCCTCTCACGCGCCCATGCAGCGGGCATCCGCGCCTGCCTGCATTGCGGCACGCCAGCCTATGGCGCCAAGGCCATCGGCTGGGGCTTTGACCTCGTGACGCTTTCCAACGATGTGCGCCTGCTGGCGGGTGCCGCCAAGGCCAGCGTCGAGCAGACACGCAAGCTGATCGGCGAACAGCCTGGCGCCGACACGCAACCGAAGAACAGCGGTTACTGACATGCCCCATATTCTGGTTGCCGGACGCCTTCATCCCGCCGGGATCGACAGATTGAAACAGGCAGAGGGTATCACCTACACCCTCGTCGATGAGATATCACTCGAGTCCTATCTGCCCTTCATGCCCGAGGCGGATGCGGTGGTTCTGCGCACCCAGCCCATGACGGCGGATGCCATTGCCCAGGCCCCGAGGCTGTCGGTCGTGTCGCGCCATGGCGTGGGCTATGATGCGGTGGATGTGGCGGCGCTGACGGCGCGCCGGATTCCGCTCTGCATCGTGGGCGACGTCAACTCGCGGGCCGTTGCCGAACATACGCTGATGCTGATGCTGGCCGTTGCCCGGCGCACCGCAGCCCATGACCGCGCCGCGCGCGGCGGAGACTGGAACATCCGCAACCGCTTCGAAACAGTGGAACTCGATGGCAAGACGCTGCTGCTCGTGGGCTTCGGCCGCATCGGCCGGCGCGTGGCGGAACTCGCCAGGGCCTTCGGCATGACGATCATCGCCTATGATCCCTTCGTGAAGCCGGAGATCATGGCACGCCACGGCGTGCGCCCCGCCGCCGATCTGGTGGAGGCGCTTGGCGTTGCCGACTACGTCTCGCTGCACATGCCCGGCTCAACCGCGGGTGCGGTGATCTGGGAGGAGGAAATCCGGGCGATGAAGCCCGGCGCGATTCTCATCAATGCCGCGCGGGGCGGCCTCGTCGACGAAGCAGCCCTGGACGCGGCACTGCGTGAAGGCCGGCTCGGCGGCGCGGGTCTTGATGTCTTCAGCACGGAGCCTCCCGCACAGGAAAATCCGCTGCTCACCAATGATCGCGTGCTGATCAGCCCCCATGCGGCCGGCCTCACGGCGGAATGCGCAGCCCGCATGGCCATATCCTCCGTGCAGAACGTGCTCGACCATTTCGCCGGGCGGCTTGACCCTGCGCTGGTGGTCAATGCCACCGAAATTGGCGACCGCAGCTGAGCCTTGCTTCAGCGACTGGAAATCACTGCCCGGATCGCGTAACCACAGGCCCCTATTGGAACGGCAAGCGGAGTTGAGTGCATGTCAGAGGCGGGAATGGTGATCGTCGGCGGCGGAATGGCGGGGGCGCGGGCCATCGTCAGCCTGCGCGCCAATGGCTATCAGGGACCGGTCACGCTGGTGAGCGAGGAAACGCTTCTCCCTTATGACCGCCCGCCCCTGTCCAAGGCCATGCTGACGGACGAGCAGGAGCCGCAGCCCGTCTATCTGCTCGATGAGAGCATGATCGCCTCGCTCAACGCGAGTTTCATTCGCGGCACCCGCGCCGTCGGCATAGACCGCAAGGGCAAGGCGCTGATGCTGGAGGACGGGCGCGCCATTGCCTATGACAAGCTGCTCATCGCCACGGGCGCCAAGCCGCGCCAGCTCTCCATCCAAGGCGGCGAGCTTGCCTATACGTTGCGTGACTTTGCCGATGGTGACCATCTGCGCAGCAGGCTGCGCGCGTCCGCCTCCGCCGCCATCATCGGTGGCGGATTCATTGGCCTTGAGGTTGCGGCGAGTGCGCGCAAGCTCGGCTGCCGCGTGACGCTGATCGAGGCGCAACCCCGCATCCTGATGCGTGGCGTACCCGAAGAGATCGCCAGCGTCGTCCATGCGCGCCACGTCGAGGAAGGTGTTGCCATGGAGGTGGGAACAGCACTGCAGTCCGTGGAGACGGACGGTGTTCTGCTGGCCGACGGGCG
>JBIIGF010000311.1:0-3793 GCA_044236665.1 Aestuariivirga sp.
GCTTTTCAAAGCCGCTGACACCGGGATCGAAACAGAAGAGCCCGCCCTGCAGCGGGTGGCGGCGGATGTCCTCCTCCGGAACATGCAGGCGTGCGGTTGTGACATAGAGCGTGTCGAGCTTCGCGCCGCCGAAACAGACGTTGGTCACGCGGCGCGCCGGAACCGGCACCACACGGTCGATGCGGCCCTTCGGGTCGAGGCGGAGAACGCAGGAGCCCTCCCACCGTGCGCTCCAGATGAAGCCCTCGCTGTCCACCGTGGCGCCGTCGGGGTAGCCGAAGTCCTTGGTGTCGTTCAGCACCCGGCGGTTGGAGATCGTTCCGGCTTCCAGATCGAAATCATAGGCCCAGATGACTTGCGCCATGGAGTCGGTGAAATAGAAGGTGCGGTTGTCGGGCGACCAGCAGGGGCCGTTCGACACGCCGACGCCGGTTTCCATGGCGGTGGCCGTGCCATCGGCATCGATGCGGAACAGGGTGCCCGTCGCGGCGGTGATCGGCAGGTCCTCGCCCGCCGCGCCGATATTGTTCATCATCGTGCCGAACCAGAAGCGGCCCTTCGCATCACACGCGCCATCATTGCCGCGGTTGCCGGGCTTGTCCGCTTCCAGCCCGCGCCAGGCCTTGAGCGCGCCGGTTTCGGGATCGAAGATGTGAAGGCCCTTGCGCGCGCCGACCAGCAGCGTGCCATCGTGCCGTTTCGCCATGGCGGTGACGAAATCATCGAACTGCCATGTGCGGTGGACGCCGTGCGCCACGTCGAGGCGGTGGATGGCGGCGGGCGTGATGATGTCAAGCCACCACAGGCATTGGTGCGCCGCATCCCAGAAGCAGCCCTCGCCGAGCTTGTCCTGTGCGTCGAGCAGGCAGGTGACGGGTACCTTGGTGATCTTCATGTCTCTCCATCCATGGGCCATGTGTCCGCGATCCGGTAGCCATCGGGCCATGGGTCGCCAGGATCGAGCATCAGGGTTGAGTGTCCGGTGATCCAGGCGCGGCCGGTGATGGTGGGAATGATCGCCCTGTGAGTGCCGAGCGTCGTCACGCCCGCAATCTGCCCCTCGAAGCGGCTCTCGATGATGGAACGGCCGATGTAGCGCTGGCCTTTCGTCATCAGTCCCCTGGCGTGCAGCACCGCCATCAGCGCAGAGCACCCGGTGCCGGTGGGTGAGCGGTCGATCTTGCCGGGCTTGATGACGCAGGCGTTGCGGCTCGTCAGGCAGCCATCGGCCGTCTCGAGCGGGCCCGTGAGGAAGGCGAAGGAGAAGTGCCGCCAGCCGGGAAGCTCTGGATGGGTGAAGACCAGTTGCTCATTGGCCGCCGCGACGATCCTGCGGCCGGTGACGGCGAGGTCGCGCGCTTCATCCGGCGTGAGTGCGAAGCCGAGGCGTTTCGCGTCCGCCATCACGAAACTGTCGCCGCCGAAGGCAGTGTCCACACTGAGCGTGCCCAGTCCCTCGACTTCGAGCGGAACCTCCAGCCGTTCGGCAAAGGAGGGAACATTCTTCAGTGTGATGGACTGCGCCTTGCCATTGGCGCAGCGCGCCGTGACCTCGACGAGGCCGGCTGGGGCTTCGAGCACGAGCTTCGTTTCCGGTTCCTGCATCGGGATGATCCCGGTGTCGAGCAGCACGGTGGCAACGCAGATGCAGTTCGAGCCGGACATGGGCGGCGTATCTTCCGGCTCCATGATGATGAAGCCCATCTGTGCCTCGGGGTTCTTCGGCGGCACCAGAAGATTGACGTGGCGGAAAACGCCGCCGCGCGGTTCGTTCAGCACGAAGGCGCGCAAGTCGCCATCGGCCGCGATGAAGCGGGACTGCTCCCATATCGTGCCGCCCGGCGGCGGGGCGACACCCCCAACGATCACGTCGCCCACCTCGCCCTCGGCATGGCAGCCGACGATCTGAATTGCCCTTGTGCTGCGCAAAACCGGCCTCCGTCGCGATTATTACAAGAAGTTCATCTTCGGGGCTCTTGAAATTGCCGCAATTAGTCATAATTGACCAACGCGGCGCCGGGCCCCTCTGGCGGGCTGTTTGCCCGCGATGTCGGATCCGCACAACAACAACCTCAATGACAGGGGCCGGCAATGGAATTTCTCCACGCGCTGCTTTTTTCCGACTTCCTCGGTACGCCGGCCTATTTCTGGCTGATTTTCATCTCCGTGGTGGTCGGGCTTCTGGTGCTGGACCTCGGGTTCCTGCATAAGGGCCAGCGCGAAATCGAGGCCCGGGAGAGTTTCCTGCTCTATGGCGGCTACATGGCCATCGCCTTCGTCTTCGGTGCCTGGGTGTGGTATGCGCGCGGCAGCCAGTCCGGCCTTGAGTTCTTCACCGGCTACCTGATCGAGCAGTCGCTGGCGATGGACAATATCTTCGTCATCGCAACGGTCTTCACCTTCCTTGGCATTCCCCGGCTTTATCAGCACCGCGTGCTGTTCTGGGGCATTCTGGGCGTCATCGTGTTCCGCGCCATCCTGATCGGCCTCGGCGCGGCGCTGGTCATGTCCTTCTCGTGGATCCTCTTCCTGTTCGGCGCATTCCTCATCTTCACTGGCCTGAAGATGTTCAAGTCCTCGAGCGACAAGCCCTCGCTTGAGGATAACTGGATGCTCAGGCTCATCAAGAAACACTTCCGCGTGACCGACGAGCTGCATGGTGATCGCTTCACCATCCGCCAGATCGACCCCAAGACCGGCAAGATGGCGCTGTTCATCACACCGTTGTTCGTGTCGCTGATCATCGTCGAGTTCGTGGACCTGATCTTTGCGGTGGATTCGGTTCCGGCGATTTTCGCCGTCACCCAGGATCCGTTCATCGTCTACACCTCTAACATCTTCGCCATCCTGGGCCTGCGCGCCCTTTACTTCGCGCTGGCCGCCGCCATGCACCGCTTCAAGTACCTGCAGTACTCGCTGGCCACCATTCTGGTGCTGGTCGGCATCAAGATCTTCCTGGTGCCCATGGGCATCAAGATCGATACCGCGCTCTCGCTTGCTGTCACCATCTCGGTGCTGGCTGCCGGCATCGGCTGGTCGCTGTGGAAGACCCGCAACGACATGCCGGAGCCAGCCCCCGGAGGCGGCACATAGACGGCGGAATAGCCTACTTTTCCGGGGCATCCGGATAGGCTATCAGGGGGCCCGTTGATGACGGGTCCCTTTGCCATGAAAAAACTGGAACATACGATCGAGGCGGTTATCCTCGCCTCCCGCTGGCTCCTGGTGGTCTTCTACCTCGGCCTTGCCTTCGCCCTCTTGCTCTATGCCGTGTCGTTCACCGGCAAGCTGTTCGACTTCGTGGACAAGCTGTTCGTACTCGAGGAGACCGACACCATCCTGAAGATGCTGGCGCTGATCGACGCGGCGCTGGTGGCAAGCCTCGTCGTCATGGTCATCATATCGGGCTACGAGAATTTCGTCAGCCGCTTCGACAATGCCGATGGCGGCGAAATCTCGTGGCTGGGCAAGGTGGACGCGGGGTCCTTGAAGATCAAGGTCGCCTCCACCATCGTGGCGATTTCGTCGATCCACCTTCTTCAGGTGTTCCTCAACGCGCCGAAATATACTGAAGGCCAGTTGATGTGGCTCACCATCATCCACCTGGCCTTCGTCGTGTCGGCGCTGATCCTCGCCTATATCGACCGGCTGATGTCGACCACCAAGAAGGAGAAGGCGGACTGAACCGCCTTCACCCCGCAGCAGTACTTCCCCCTGTGCGTGATGGGCAACCAACCAAAACAGGGCGAACCGGGCAGGGGCAGGCGATGAGCGGTCGGGTGCGCGTCCCGTC
>JBIIGF010000312.1:0-3783 GCA_044236665.1 Aestuariivirga sp.
GTCGAATCCTTCGCCAATGCGTTGCTCAAGGCGGTGGCGCGCCCGCTCAAATATGAAGGCCAGGAGTATTTCCTCACCGCCTCGATCGGCATCGCGGAACTCGAAAGCGGCAGCATGACGGCCGCCAAGCTTCTGAAGCAGGCGGCGATTGCGCTCTATGAAGCCCGCCGCAGCCGCGTGGGCAGTGTGGAGCTCTTCAACCCCGCCATGGTGGATGAGCGCGCCGAACTGGTGATCCTCGAGGCGGAACTGCGCCGCGCCATCGAACGCAACGAGATCGAGGTGCACTACCAGCCCATTGCGCGGCTGTCGGACATGAACCTTGCCGGCTTCGAGGCGCTGGTGCGCTGGCGCCATCCGAAGCTGGGGCTTCTGGCGCCAGAGAGCTTCCTCGGCCTTGCCGAGGAAACCGGCATGATCCGCGACATCGGCCGCGTGGTGCTGAACGAGGCGGGCCGCCAGCTCGGCATCTGGCAGCGCGCCTACCGCGCGGCGGAGCCAGCCTTCGTGGCCGTCAACATCTCCTCGGCGCAATTGATCGAGCCGAGCCTTCTCGATGATGTGAAGCAGATCATCGCCCGCGAAAGCCTGCTGCGCGGCAGCCTCAAGATCGAGGTGACGGAATCGCTCGTGATGCAGTACCCCGATCGTGCGGCACAGATCCTCGAGCGGTTCCGGGAACTCGGCGTCGGCCTGTCCTGTGATGATTTCGGCACGGGCTATTCCTCGCTGGCGAGCCTGCGGAAACTGCCCTTCGACACACTGAAGGTGGACCGGAGCTTCGTTTCGCCAGATGCCCAGGACCACCGGGCCGCGACAATACTGCAATCGATCATTGCCATGGGCCACGCGCTCGATCTGACCATCGTCGCGGAGGGGATCGAGACCCAGGAGCAGGTGGACAGGCTGGGCGGCCTCGGTTGCGACCTGGGGCAGGGCTATTTCATTGGCCGCCCGCTGACCGCCAAGCAGGTGAGCGATGCGCTGGCCGGCCTTCCCTATGCGCCCTCCGCCACCGGCCGTACCGCCATCACCTGGCTGTGGGAGCGCGGTGCCAAGGATCCGCCGCCCGAAGCGAAGCTGCGCCGGGTGACGGGTGCCGACCTTGGCACGCCCGCCAAGCGCCCCTCCACCAGAACGCCGCGCCGCCGCGGGGCGGCAGAGGCCCCCGAGCAGCGCACTGAGCCGGTGTTCGACACCGTGCTGCAGGCAGCGCCTGCCACCGGCGCAACGCCCGGACCGGAGGGACCGGCCAAGGAGATCGTCTTGCAGGCACCGGCCTCGGCCACCGGGGCCCTCCTGCCGCCGCCGGAGGTCGGGGAACCCGTTCCGCCGCAGGGCGAGGCGGAGCAGGCGGCAGCCACCGGCACGGCACCGAATGACGTGCCGCCCCCGGCACCTCGCCGCCGCAAGCGGTTCCGCCGTGTGCCGGTCCTGGCCGATGCAGCCAGTTGAGGTTTCAGGCGTGTCCGCCGCCGCTTGACAGCATGGCCGGGTCGATCTTCAGCTTGCGCAGCGCCGCGTTGTAGCGCTCGTCGAAATCGAAGGTGAAGAGAATGTCTTCGTCGGCCGGGCAGGTGAGCCAGCCATTCTGCTGGATCTCGCTTTCGAGCTGCCCAGGCGCCCAGCCGGAATAGCCGAGCGCCAGCACCGCCTTCTGCGGCCCTTCGCCCCTGATCATGGCGCGCAGGATGTCGATCGTCGCCGTGAGTGCGATGTTCGCCGCCACCGGCAGGCTGTAATCGGGGGTGAAGTAATCGCTGGTGTGCAAAACGAAGCCGCGTTCCTGTTCCACCGGGCCGCCGAACAGCACCGGCATGTCCATCATCCCCGGCGATGGCTCCATTTCGTCCTGGCCGCTCAGATCAAGCTGTGAATAGAGGTCACCGAAGCGCATCATCGGCGTCGCCTTGTTGATGATGATGCCCATCGCGCCCTGTTCGGAATGGGCACAGATGTAGATGACGCTCCGGTCGAAGCGCGGATCGCTCATGCCCGGCATGGCGATGAGCAATTGTCCGTCGAGATAGGTACTGCTGGTCATGCCAACACCTCTGTACGCGATCAAGCTTAGCGCAGTGGGCCGGAAAGCGCAGCAACTTATCTGGCCGCCTTGCATGCGCAGGCGTCCGCCCGGTGCAAGATTGACGGGAAGGTGATTGGCGAAGCACGGCTTTTCTTCCATATAGGGACGCATGAGGTTGCGCCTTCTGTTCACAGTGATTGCCTGTCTGCTCTCCGCTGCCGTGCCGCAGGCGGCAGAGCAGCCGTTCCGCGTATCCCTCGTTGGCGACAGCTTTGACGGCAAGGCCTGGCGTAGCGGCGTGCTGATCTCGCTTGATCCCGGCTGGAAAACCTACTGGCGCATGCCGGGGGAGGCCGGCGTTCCGCCCGAATTCACCTGGACCACCTCGGTTCCTGCCGATGTTGATGTGCTGTACCCCACTCCGGCCCGCTACGCAGACAGCAGTGGTGAAACAATTGGCTATGAGGGCGAGGTTCTGTTTCCGGTTACCGTTCAGGCCGGCGATGCGACCGAGGTTGACCTCCGCCTCGATCTGTTTTTCGGCGTCTGCAAGGAGATCTGCATTCCCGCCTCGGCAAAGGCGGCCATCACGCTGGGGCCGTTGATGAGGGATGCCCAGGGTGCAGCCCGGGTGGAGGACGTGCTTGGCCGCGTGCCTGCGCCGGGCAAGGCCATTGCGGCCGCCGAACTGGTTGAGGCCGACGGCAAGCCCCAGCTTCTGCTGCGCCTTGGTGAGAGGCCCGACGACATCTTCGTCGAAGCCCCGGGCGCTGCTTATTTTCACGCGCCCGCATTCTCACCCGATGCCAGCGAGGCGCGCCTGCGGATCGACAATCTCAAGGACCCTGCCGCGCTCTCCGGTGCTGAGTTGAAACTTACCTACAGCCTGGCTGGCCGGGGATTTGAACAGACGGTAAAGCTCCCCTAAACTCCACTCATCAGCAACAAGGATATCTCCCATGACCATCAAGCCCGGCGACAGGCTGCCCAACGTCGAATTCACCGTCACCACCGCGGACGGACCGCAGAAGTTTGCAACCGACGTGATCTTCGCCGGCCGCAAGGTCGTGCTGTTCGGCCTGCCCGGCGCCTTCACGCCCACGTGCAACATGAACCACCTGCCGGGCTATCTGCTGGCCCATGACGACATCAAGGCGCAGGGCGTCGATACCATCGCCTGCACCGCGGTGAACGACATCTTCGTGATGAAGGCCTGGGGCAAGGCCACCGAGTCCGAAGGCAAGATCATGATGCTGGCGGATGGCAATGGCGAGTTCGCCAAGGCCGTTGGCCTCGAGCTCGATCTCACTGCCGCCGGCATGGGCCCTCGTTCACAGCGCTATTCGATGATTGTCGAGGACGGCGTGGTCAAGTCTCTGAATGTCGAGACCGAGCGCGGCGTGAATGTCTCGGGCGCCGAGACGATCCTGCAGCAGCTGAAGGGATGAGGGCGCGCGTTTGCTGAAAGGATGCTCCGGTCAAGCCGGGGCATGATGAAGTTGGAAAGGCTGCCCTGAACTCATCATCGCCGGACTTGATCCGGCGATCCTTTTCCGTTCACCGCATCCGTTTGAATGGCGCCATGCCTTCGCGGGCCAGTTCGTCGGCGCGTTCATTGTCATCGTGGCCCGCGTGGCCCTTTACCCAGTGCCAGGAAATCTGGTGCTGATGGAGGGCCGCGTCGAGGCGCTGCCAGAGTTCGGCATTCTTCACGGGCTTCTTGTCGGCCGTCTTCCAGCCGTTCTTCTTCCAGCCAT
>JBIIGF010000313.1:0-3773 GCA_044236665.1 Aestuariivirga sp.
CGAACACATCGTCTTTGTGGACAGCAATGTCTTCACCCCGGCTGACTATCTCGATCAACTGGTCCATACGCTTGAGGAAGGCGCGGGCATGGTGTCTGCGCCGCCCATCGGCATGGCGCCCCGGGGCTTCTGGGCCGGGCTCGAATGTGCCTTCCTGAATTCATATCAAGCCCGCATTCAATATGCGGTGGATAGCCTTGGCATGGGCTTCGCACAGGGCAAGACGCTGTTCTTCCATAAGGCTGACCTGAGGAATGGCGGGCTTGCCCGGCTGGCCTCGGAGCCCGCCGAGGATGCTGCCGCAACGAAGATGATGCGGGCGGCGGGCAGGCAGGTCCGCCTTGCGGGGCCGTTCCCGCAACTCATCGGGCGGCGCAGCTTCAGCCAGGTCTGGCAGCGCCAGGTCAGGTGGGCAAGGTTGCGCCGTGCGAGCTTTCCGCTGCTCTTTGCGCCGGAGTGCCTGGCTGGCGGCCTGCCGCCTGCGATTGCACTCCTGTTCGGGCTTCAGCACGGCGGCCTTGCGTCCACCGGGGCGGTGCTGGGCTTTCTGGCCGCATGGTACGTGCCGGAAATGATCCTGTTGCGCATCGCGCGCTGGCCGGGCTCGCCCGCGACCCTGGTTCTGCGCGATCTGCTGCTGCCATTGGTGTTCATCGCTGGCTGTGCGGGGCAAGAGTTTGAGTGGCATGGCCGGACGATGTCGACAGCCCGGCATGCCAAGGCCTCCCGGATGTGGGCGTCAGTCCGTCCGCGGCAGCTGTGGGCCCGTTGGGCGGGCCGCTGACGGGCGGGAGTGACGCAGAACCGAGAAGGTCCGCCGCGGCAGCGAAACCCTCCCATCCTGCAGTGACCCGCGCTTGATCGATGACGCCCGCGAATGTTACGGACTGCTCATGCCTTCACGCGTGCGCCGGCGGGATCATAGAACGGTGCGAGGCCGATCTCGGCCGGGTAGGTCTCGGATGCCACGAGGAGTTCGTAGCGCCCGGACAGCAGGAACTCATCGCTGACGCCATCCGGGTTGCGCACATAGCCATAGCCGATGCTGCGCTGAAGCGTGTAGCCGAAGCCGCCGGAGGTGAGATAGCCGACAGGTGTGCCGTTGCGCAGGATCGTCTCACGCCCGACCAGCACGGCGTTGGGATCGGCGATGGTGAAGCCGGCGAGCCGTTTGGTGAGGGGCTTTCCGGCCACGGCCTCAAGCGCGGTGCGGCCGAGGAAGGGGGCGTTGGCGCGCATCTTCACCGCCCATCCGAGGCCTGCCTCGAAGGGCGTGTCATTCGGCGTGATGTCGGAGGACCAGGCGCGGTAGCCCTTCTCCAGCCTCAGTGATTCGAGGGCGCGGTAGCCAACGGGCCTGATGGCGAAGGGCGCGCCCGCCGCCATCAGCGCGTCATAGACCTTGCCCGTGTCGGCCAGCGGAACATGCAGTTCCCAGCCGAGTTCGCCCACATAAGTGATGCGCAGCGCGCGGAGCTTGACACCCGCCACCGTGATCTCCCGGACATGCCCGAAGGGGAAGGCGGTGCCGGAAACGTCTTCGGTTGCCGCGGCTGCCAGCACGTCCCGGGCGCGGGGTCCCATCAGCGACAGCGTTCCCCACTGCTCGGTCACGTCGCGCAGTTCGGCCCTGCCGGACTGGGGCAGGTGATCGCGGATCCAGGCCAGGTCATGGGTGCGGAAGCCGGTGCCCGTCACGATGTAGAACAGCTCATCCGACAGCCGCGCCACGGTGAGGTCCGCCTCGATGCCGCCACGCGTATTGAGAAGCTGCGTATAGGTCAGCCGGCCCGGCTGTTTCGCCACATGGGCCGCGCAGATCCACTCAAGCGCTGATGCCGCATCGGGGCCAGAGAGTTCGTATTTCGCGAAGCTGGACTGGTCGAAGATGCCCACCGCCTCGCGCACGTGCCGGTGCTCCTCGCCCACCTGCGCAAACCAGTTCTGCCGGCCCATGGCATAGATGTCGCGCGGCTCCACGCCCTTGGGCGCGAACCAGTTGGGCCGCTCCCAGCCGAGCTTGGAGCCGAACACGGCGCCCTGCGCCTTCAGCCGCTCATAGAGGGGAGAGATGATGCGCGGACGGCCTGATTGATATTCCTCATGCGGGAAGCCGATGGAATAGTGCTTGCCATAGGCTTCACAGGTGCGCTCCAGAACCCAGTTCCGGTCCTTGTGCAGATCCGAGAAGCGCCGGATGTCGACGACCCAGAGATCGAGTGGCGCTTCGCCGCTGGCCACCCATTCGGCGAGAACCCAGCCCGCGCCACCGCCCGAGGCGATTCCGAAGGCGTTGAAGCCCGCGCCCACGAACATGTTGGCGCACTCGGGTGCGGGGCCGAGTATGAAATTGCCGTCGGGCGTGAAACTCTCCGGCCCGTTGATCATCTGCTTCACACCGGCGCGGGCGAGGGCGGGCACGCGCGCAATCGCCTGTTCCATGTGCTGCTCGAAGTGGTCGTAGTCATCGTCGAACAACCGGAACTGCCAGTCTTCCGGTACATCGCCGGTGGTCCAGGGTTGCGGGTTGGGCTCGTAGCCGCCCATGACGAGGCCACCGACCTCTTCCTTGAAGTAGGTGCGGCGGTCTGGATCGCGGATGGTTGCGGCATCAGAACTCAGGCCATCGATACGCTCGGTGATGATGTATTGATGCTTCACCGGCTGCAGGGGCACGGTAATGCCGGCCATTGCGCCCACCTGCCTTGCCCACTGGCCAGCGCAATTCACAACCTTCTCGCAGGAGATGACGCCCTGCGTTGTCTCGACATGGGTGATGCGGTTGCCCTTCATCCGGAAGCCGGTGACGCGGATGTTTTCGATGATGCGTGCGCCATGCATACGCGCGCCCTTGGCCAGCGACTGCGTGATGTCCGACGGGCTTGCCTGGCCATCGGTCGGAAGCCAGCTGGCGCCGACCAGGTCGGAGACATCCATCAACGGCCACATCCGCTTCACCTCAGCGGGCGAGACGAGGTGCATCTCCATGCCGAAGCTTCTGGCCGTGGTGGCAAGGCGGCGGTACTCCGTCCACCGGTCCTGATTGGTGGCAAGCCTGAGGCAGCCCGTCATCTTCCAGCCGGTGTCGAGGCCGGTTTCGGCGGCAAGTCCCTTGTAGAGTTCGACTGAATACTTGAGCACCCGCGTGATCGATGCCGAGGCGCGCAGCTGGCCCACAAGGCCTGCCGCATGCCAGGTGGACCCGGAGGTGAGCTGGCCCTGTTCCAGCAACAGCACGTCGGCCTTGTGGTCGCGCGCCAGATGATAGGCGGTGGAGCAGCCGATGATGCCACCGCCGATGACGATGATCTGGGCATGTGAGGGCAGGGTCATGATGGTATCGTCCCGTATTTGTCGCGGTAGCGGATCAGGAATGTGGCCAGCCGTTCAAGGTTCTCGGCGGCATAGGCCTTGTAGTCAGCGCCGGGTGCGGAGAGGTGAAGGTCGGAGACCATGGCCCACATCGCCTCGCGCACCAGGGCTGCACCCTGCATGGCATCGAAGGACCGCCACAGGGCCTCGTCCGGCGGCTGGCCGAAATAGGCGCCAAGCAGCGCTCCGGCTTGCGCCTCGGTCATTTCGGCATTGGCGGCGGCGCCCGCCAAGTCAAACATGGCAGTGCCGAAGCCCGCATATTCGAAGTCGATCAGCCACAGCCGCTGGCCGTCATCAAGGAAATTGGCGGGCAGCAGGTCGTGGTGGCCGAAGATGATGGGCAGCGCTATCTGCGCCATCTCAAAGGCCTCCGACATGGCGAGGAGCCGCGGCACCTC
>JBIIGF010000314.1:0-3746 GCA_044236665.1 Aestuariivirga sp.
GGTCGATCACCATGTAGCTGCGTTCGGGCATGTGGCAGCTCACGCATTGCGCCGCTTCGCTGCCCGGTTCGTGGTGGTGGTGGGCAGGCGTGTCGTAGTCGGCCTTGCGCAGGGACGGGAACCCGCTGTTGCCCGCTTCGCTGTGGCATTGAGTGCACACGGCGTTGCCTTCCGCCACGAGGGCGCCGGAATGCCCGTCATGGCAGTCAGAGCAGGTGACACCCTTTGCCTTCATCTTGGACTGCAGGAACGAACCGAGGATGAAGACTTCGGCATTCTGCTGGCCATCGGCGAAATAGAGATCGGGCGACAGGCCTGAGAGCGCATAGTGCTCGGCGAAGGGTGACCCGGCAGGTGGCGAGAGTTGCGAGAAGGCATCGCGCCGCGCATGGCAGGGGCCGCAGACATTCAGCTCGTTCTCCTGCTGGCCGGGGCCGAGTTTCGGCATCAGGCTCTGATGGGGGTTGTCGGAGGATCTGGATGATCTCGCCCAGTCGATATGCTCAGAGCCCGGGCCGTGGCAGGACTCGCAGCCCACCGTCAGTTCCTTCCAGTGCGTCTGATAGGTGCGGGTGGGGAAGTCATAGCCCTTGTCGAAGCCAGTCTGGTGGCAAGCCGCACAGCGTGCCTGCCAGTTCTTGTAACTGCCCGTCCAATGCATCCCGTCACCCGGCGGCGCATTTTCATCGGGATAGAGATGGAACCATTTTTTCGCCGTTACATCCCATGCGAGGTCGAGAACCTGCAGGCGGCCCTTTTCCGTTTCGACCAGATATTGCTGCAGCGGCCGGTGGCCCACGGCGTAGCGGATCTGGAATGTCTCCAGCTTGCCGCTGGACCCTTCGGTTTCAACGAAGTAACCGCCATCCTTGCGGAAGAAGCGTGACGTGACACCCTTGTGGGTGAACTGCGCCGCGTCGAAGTCCCCCAGCATGCTGTCAGCTGTTGGCTCTTTCAGCGCCCAGGCGTGATCAGAGGTCAGCCACTGGGCGGTCTCGCTGGCGTGGCATTCGGCACAGACGCCGCTTCCCGCATAGTCCGGCCCGGAGGTGGCCACGGCGGGCAGCGAACCCGTGGCGAGCCCCAGAACCAGAAAAACCAAAAAACGGAGCATCGTCGTGTTCCACACCGGATGGCAGAAATGGAAAAGGCACCGGAGGGCTTGTGTCAAGCCGCTCCGGTGCCTTTCGCGTGTCTGGTTCAGCCGCCTTGAACGCTTGTGACGGCTTCCATCACGCGGTCAAGGTTGAAGCTGCCGGGCTTCTGGCGCGGCGGGAACTCCTTGAAGCTCTGCAGCCACTTGCCGACATAGGCGCCGGCCGGGGCAATCAGGAACATGCGGTCCATGTACCATTGCTGGAAGCCCATCGCATTCTCTTCCTCAGCCCGCTCGAACGGGTCCATGCGCAGGTTGGTGATGAGCGGCGCACGGAGCTGCGTAAAGGGCTCCTGCCACACACGCAGGCCAAGCGCATCCTGCTTCAGGAAGGTGATCTTCCACGGGCCATAGCGAAGGGCCGCAACGCTGCCGTCGTCGGTCCAGTAGATGAACTCCTTGCGCGGCCATTCGGCTTCACCCTTGAGGGCGGGAGCGAGGTCGTAGCCGTCCAGGTGAACCTTGTAGTCACGCTGGCCGATCTTCTTGCCCTTGAGGAGTTCTTCCTTGGCGTTCGGGTTGCCGGCGGCTGCCACGAAGGTCGTGAGCATGTCCTCATGCGCGGTGATGTCGTTGACCACCGTACCGGGCTTGATGACGCCGGGCCACTTGATGAAGGTCGGCACACGGTAGCCGCCTTCCCAGTTGGTGTTCTTCTCACCGCGGAACATGGTCGTGCCGCCATCCGGCCAGGTGAAGGTCTCGGCGCCATTGTCGGTCGAGTACATCACGATGGTGTTGTCTTCGATGCCGAGGTCCTTCACCTTGGCGAGCAGCTGGCCGACGTGGCCGTCATGCTCCACCATGCCGTCGGCATAGACGCCGAGGCCGGTCTTGCCCTGTGATTCGGGCTTGAGATGGGTGAAGATGTGCATGCGGGTGGAGTTCCACCACACGAAGAACGGCTTGCCGTCCTTCACGGCCTTGTCGATGAAGCCGAGTGCCTTCTGGGTCACCTCGTCGTCCACCGTTTCCATGCGCTTGCGCGTCAGCGGGCCGGTGTCCTCGATCTTTTGAGATCCGTCCGGCATGGCGAATGAATGGATCACGCCGCGCGGGCCGAACTTCTTCTTGAATTCGGGGTCCTTCGGATAGTCGGGGTTTTCGGGCTCTTCCTCGGCATTGAGGTGGTAGAGATTACCGAAGAATTCGTCGAAGCCGTGGTTGGTCGGCAGCATCTCGTCCCGGTCGCCCAGGTGGTTCTTGCCGAACTGACCCGTGACGTAGCCCTGCTCCTTGAGCAGCGTGGCAATGGTCGGGTCTTCGACCTTCATGCCTTCCGGCGTGCCCGGCAGGCCCACCTTGGTGAGGCCGGTACGGATCGGCGACTGGCCGGTGATGAAGGCGGCGCGGCCGGCGGTGCAGCTCTGCTGGCCGTACCAGTCGGTGAACAGCGCGCCCTCGGCTGCGATCGAGTCGATGTTGGGCGTCTTGTAACCCATCATGCCCCGGTTGTAGGCGCTGATGTTGAAGCCACCGATGTCGTCGCCCCAGATGACCAGGATGTTCGGCTTCTTGGTCTCGGCGCTGGCCGCCGTGGGAAGCGCCGCGCCGAGCGCGAACATGCAGGCCGCCAGCAGCGTCAGGCGTTTGCCGGTGCTGTGGCTCTTGCGAGTGTTTTCCGTCATGGATTCATCCCTCATTCGGAAAATTGAAGTTGGAGGCACAAACGGCGAGCCCGCCGCTGCTCGCGTCAGACAATGCCACATAATCCGGCCACGGTCATTCGCTGCCGGCATATCCCCCCTGTTCCCGCCGCCCAGGGGCGTCAGGTGAATTGACTTAATCCGAAAGTCGGATGATCAATTGTTCTGGAAAAAGAAATCTCGTGCGGGGCCGGAAAAATATGCAGTTGGACGAAGCATTGGCCATCGCCAGAGCAAGCCCCTGGCTTTCACAGCAGGACCGCCGGACGCAGGACCTGATCTGTTCGCGCATGCGCCTGATGAGCCTGCCGAAGGGCCGCATGCTGTTCGACATGGAAGACACCGCAACGGAACTCTACTGCCTCGTCGCCGGTTGCGCGGTGATAACGATTGCGCATCCGGTGCAGGGGGTTCTGAACGCCCATGTGATGTTTCCCGGCCGCTGGTTCGGGGAACCGGCGGCGCTCGGCAAGCGGCCCCGGATCATGTCGGTCTTCGCCCGCCGTCCGGTTGAGCTTCTGGCGGTGTCGCAGGTCGCCATCGCAGAGATGCTCAAGGCGGAGCCGCAGCTGGCATGGACCTTCTTCAATCTCATGGCCTCCAATGTCGAGGAATATCTGCTGCATGCGGTGGACCTTCTGATCGTCGACCCGAAGCTCCGTCTGTGCTCAAGGCTGCTCACCTTCGGCGGCCGCCTGCTGAATTATGTTCCCCCCTCTCCCGTGTCCATTCCGATGACGCAGGAGGAACTGGCAGCCGCCAGCAACATGTCGCGGTCCACGGTCTATCACCTGCTGGGTGAACTGGTGCAGCAGGGCATCTGCGAGCTGGGCTACCGCGAAGTGCGGATCATCGACATGAAACGGCTGGCCGCGATCCTAGAGGCGGCCGAGGCCCGTTAGAGGCAATCGGCACGCTGAACCTAGAGTATAATGCGTTTTTGA
>JBIIGF010000007.1:0-13650 GCA_044236665.1 Aestuariivirga sp.
CGAGCGGTTGCTGCGCGCGCTGGAGGCGGGGCTCGACTCAGGCGGCGAGGAGGGGCCTGTGCACTCTGCGGCGTTGATCGTCTATCACGAACAGGCCTTCCCGCTGGTGAGCCTGCGGGTCGATTGGGATGATGAAAACCCGATCAGGGTGCTGCGCCGACTGTGGCAGGATTACAAGCCGCAGATGGGGGCCTACCTGCAGCGCGCCATCGACCCCACGCAGGCCCCGAGTTATGGCGTTCCCGGCGACCCTTAGTTTTATTTATATTCATAAGTGTCAGGCGGAATGAGCCCCTCAGGGGTGGTAGGAAGGCTTGCAAAATCGCTTTTCTTGAGCGATGGATGATACCTGCCAGCCACTGCTTTTATGGCTTGCGAACATGTACTTACATCAGCTCAGTCTGACACCGCCCGATGATAACCAGATCAGGAGTTGCCCTCATGCCCAACACCGGTTTCCGCGCCGTCCTCACCGCCGCCACGCTCGCGCTTGCCGCGATGACCGGGGCCGTTTCAGCCCAGGATGTGCCGAACCTCGTCGGCACATGGTCGGGCACGATTGCCGGCGGCGCGCGATTCGGTTCGCTGACCCATGATCCCGCCCACAAGGACCCCGTCTTCGCCGACCGGAGCAAGGAATGGTTCCTGACCGTCGAGAAGCAGGATGGCTCGGGGCTGATCGGTACCTGGGGGCGCGAAGCCCGGTCCGAAAAACTGGTCGGCGCCATCCGCCGTGACAATGTGACGGTGATCTTCGCCGATGAGGACAATATCTTCGATGGCCGCCTCCTGTCGGCCAATGAAATGGAACTGTGTGGCCTCGAGGCGGGCGAAGCCACGATTGCCGTCTGCTTTCTGATGAAGCGGAAATAGTCACTAGGGCGGAATGATGTTTGATTTACCTGCGCTCAAGTTTCCCTCCCCCTTGTGGGGAGGGATCAAGGGTGGGGGTCGCTACGCTCTTTGGTCTTTTCGCCATGAGAGCCGAGTGGTCAGACATCATCCGACCCCCACCCCGGCCCTCCCCACAAGGGGGGGAATGAGGCGGGTACGTCAAAACGCATTATGCCCTAGCCCGCACAGAACACCCTTCACTTCGCCCTCCGGATAGATCACAGTCTCCATCAGGAGGGCTGATGCGATGCCAAGGACATACAAGGGCGGCTGCCTGTGCGGGAACATCCGGTTCGAGGCGGAAGGGCCACCCCTCAACCCGCACAGCTGCGCCTGCAAAATGTGCCAGCGCCATTCGGGTGCAGTGATCCTGCACTGGGTGGAGTTTCCGGCCGGGAAGGTGGCATGGACGGGGCCAGGGGGGCGTCCCAGCGTGTGGCGGTCTTCTGCCGCATCCAGCCGGAGCTTCTGTCCGGCCTGTGGCTCGACGCTGGGCGCCATCGACGACAAGCCGGTCGTCGCACTCGTGCTGGGCAGCTTTGATTCCAACAACCGCCGCGAACTGGCACCGGTTTCCCACTCCTTCCGGGGAAAGTCCCCGGCATGGATGCGTGGGGACTAGCACGGAATGAAGCCTGACGGGCCTGTCAGGCCGAGAGCTTCTCCACCAGCCGCTCCAGCATGCGGTCGCACTGGGAAAGCTGCGCGTCGCTCACATGCTCGTCGGGCTTGTGCGCCACGGCGATGTTGCCGGGGCCGCAGACGACGGCGGCCGTGCCGAGATATTTCTGGAACAGGCCGCCCTCGGTGCCGAATGTGATCTTTCCGGTGGAGTTGCCGCCGGTGAGCGCGTGCACGAACTTCACCGCTTCGCTATCGACCGGCGTGTTCATCGCGGGGTAGCTCTGCAGGTCCATGAATTCGAAGCGCGCCTTTGCGAAGACCGGCTGGTAGGTTTTCGCAATCGCCTCCGCCGCCGCCTTGATGCGCGAGACGATCTTCAACTCGTCATCTTCGGGCAGGTAGCGGATCTCGAAATCGAAGCTGCAGCGGTTGGGTACAATGTTCATGACCTCGCCGCCCTGCATCTTGCCGACATGCAGCGTGGTGTAGGCCACCTCATAATCACCGTCATGCAGGCCGTTCTCGGCGATGTCGGTCTGGATCGCGCGAATCGCGCCGATCAGGTCGGCCGCCATGTAGATGGCATTGACGCCGATCGGCGCGAGGCTTGAATGTGCTTCGAGGCCGTGGGCCGTGACGCGGAAGCCGAGCTTGCCCTTGTGCGCGGTGACGGCCTGCATCAGCGTCGGCTCACCCACGATGCACAGGCGCGGCTTCACCGGCGCATCCTTCAGGATGTCCAGCATGCGACGGACACCGACACAGCCAATCTCCTCGTCATAGGAGAAGGCCAAGTGAACCGGCGTGTGAAGCTTGCGGGTTGAGGCCTTTTCCGCGGCGGTGAGGCAGCAGGCGATGAAGCCCTTCATGTCGGCGGTGCCGCGGCCAAAATAATTGCCATCGCGCTTTTCAAGCCGGAATGGGTCGGTGGACCAGGCCTGGCCTTCCACCGGCACGACATCGGTGTGGCCGGAGAGGGCGATGCCCGGCACATCGGCGGGGCCGATGGTGGCCCAGAGATTGGCCTTGCGCCCATCCTCACTGTGATAGAGCGTCGAGGAAATCCCAAGCCCCGACAGGAATGCCTGCACATAGGCGATGAGGTCGAGGTTTCCGTCGCGGCTGACGGTGGGAAATGCAATCAGCTTCTCAAGGTGTTGAAGGGTGGTCGTCATGAACTCTCTTTTCTCGCTGCCGTCCGGCGCAATGGCCGCCGCCGGAGATTTGATACACATCAAGGACACGCCGGGGAACTGCCCATAATCACTGGATGCACGGTGGTTTCTTCCATCGCGCTGGCGGGCGAATCCCTGAGAAAGTCAGCTGTCGCTTCGTTCCCCCCTTTCCTGGGGTTCCCCGCCTCCTCCCTCCTCCTGGGTCCCGCATGCGGGACCCTTTTTCGTTTGCGGGAGGGTTGCGCGCTCAGGCACCTTTGAGAATGGTGGGAATGCGCGTGGCGGGCGGTGTGTTGCGGCTGCGCTGGCAGCGCACCTGTCCGTCGATCACCACCATGCCGATGCCGGGAAGATCGCCGAGTTCGATGCTCTTGAGAAGCGTCTCGCCCGCTGAATGCTGCGCCTTGTCCATGAACACGAAATCCGCCGCGCGGCCCACTTCGATGATGCCGCAGTCGAGCTTGCGCATGCGCGCCGTGTTGCCGGTGGCAAGGCAGATGGCCTGTTCGGCGGGAAGATCTCCGAGCGAGGAGAGCATCGACACCATGCGGGCGATTCCGAGCGGCTGCACGCCGGACCCCGCCGGCGCATCGGTGCCGAGGATCACCCGGTGCAGTTCCTTCATCTCCGTGGCAAGGCGCAGCGTGTAGAGCGCGGCGCGCTCATTGCCATTGTGCACGATCTCGAGGCCGCGCTTGCAGCCCTCGCAGATGCAGCGGATCTGATTGTCGGGCAGGGCCGTGTGGCCGCCATTGATGTGGCCCACCACATCCGTGTCGGCGTCCAGCACCACATCCTTGTCGATGAGGCCTGAGCCGGGAATGGAGGGGCCACCGGTGTGGATGGTGCTCTGGATGCCGTATTTGCGCGCCCAGGCCACCATGCGCCGGGCCGTGGGCCCGTCCTTCACGCCCCCAAGCCCCACTTCGCCCAGCAGCGTCACGCCTGCGTCGGCCAAGTCCTTGAAGTCCTGCTCGACCATCTCGGGTTCAATGCAGGGAGCACCGGCATGAACCTTCACACCCGAGGGCCGGAAATTGGCAAATTGGCGCTGGGCCGAAATGGCGAGTGCCTTCAGACCCACCACATCGCGCGGGCGGCCGGGCGTGTGCACTTCGCCCGCCGAAATCATGGTGGTGACGCCGCCATTCAGGTTGGAATCGATCCAGCCCAGCTGGTTCTGGCGCGGCGTCCAGTCTCCGGCCACGGGGTGCACATGGCTGTCGATCAGGCCCGGCGTCAGCGCCGTGCCATTGGCATCGATGATGTGGGTGGCATGGTCCTGGTCCACATCCTTGGCGCGGCCGATCGCCGTGATGCGGCCGTTCTCGGCCACCAGCGTATCGGCCTCGAGGATCGGGTTCTCGAGGGCACCGGTCAGCACCAGCCCGATGTTCCTGATAACCAGTTTCTGCGGGCCGGCTGCTTGTGCGGCAGCGTCATGCGCCATGATGTCCTCCTGCGACTGTTCTTTTTGTCTTGCTGATCAACTAAGGATACTGCGCCAGCACAGGCAGTTTTGTCGAGGGCGGCAGGGAGAGGAGAGATGCGGATCATCCGGCAGCAGGATTTGACCGAGGGGCGCTGGCGCAATGGCATGGGCGTGTCATGGGACATCGCCTCCGACCCGCCGGGCGTCGAGGCGTTCGGCTGGCGTTTCGCCATTGCCCGCATCGACCAGGATGTGCCCTTCTCGCTCTATCCGGAGGTGGACCGCATTTTCACCCTGATCGAAGGCAATGGCCTCGCGCTCGAGTTCGAGGGGCGCCCCGGCCTTGCGGTGGACAGGCTGTTCGTGCCGCATCCTTACCCCTGCGATGTCAGGACCTTCTGTCGCCTCAGCGACGGCCCGTGCCGGGCGCTGAACCTGTTTCTGCGGCGCGGCGCATGGCGGGCCAGTGTCGACATCCTCTCGACCGCGGCGGAGATTGCCCATGATGGGCCGATCCTGCTCTTTGCACTTTCAGGTGCTGCCACGGTGAACGGTGCGGCGTTGGGCGAGGGTGATTCCTGTATTGCATCCACCCATGTGGCGGCGCGTACCGAGGGCTTCCTCTATGCCGCGAAGCTTAGCCGATGGTGATTGGCCTGAGCGGTCTTTGCCGCTGGAGCGGTATGATGTTTGATTGACCTGCGCTCAAGTTTCCCTCCCCCTTGTGGGGAGGGATCAAGGGTGGGGGTCGCTCCGCCATTTGGTCTTTTGGCCATGAGAGCCGAGTGGTCAGACATCATCCGACCCCCACCCCGGCCCTCCCCACAAGGGGGAGGGGGAATGAGGCGGTTACGTCAAAACGCATAATGCTCTAAGACGCGGGCCGCAAGCGAGAGGAGACAACAGGATGAAAGCACGTGTTCAGTGGCTCGATGGCCGGGCCTTTGTGGGGGAATCGGGCTCGGGCCATGCCGTGGTGATGGATGGCGCGCCGGAATCGGGCGGCCGCAACATCGGTGTGCGCCCGATGGAAATGCTTCTCCTCGGGCTTGGCGGCTGCACGGCGTTCGACGTGGTGATGATCCTCGAGCGCATGCGCGAAAAGGTGACGGGCCTCGACATCGCGCTCGAGGGCGAGCGCGCGGCGGAAGACCCCAAGGTCTTCACCCATGTGAAGATCATCTACAAGGTGACGGGCCGCAACCTGAAGCCTGCCAATGTCGAGCGCGCGGTGAACCTCTCGGCCGAGAAATACTGCTCCGCCTCCATCATGTTCGGGAAGACGGCGAAGATCGAGCACGCCTTTGAGATCATCGAAGAGGGCGGCCCCCTCAGCGCTTGAGCGGGCCCGCGTCGCTGAAGTGTTTCGGGAAGAGGGCAGAGGTGCAGAAGTAAACGGTCTTCATTGCCTCATTGCTGGAATAGGGCTTGGCGGAGAACATCAGCTCCAGCCAGACACCCTCGATGGTGAGGCGGATCACCCGCGCCGCGCGGCGGGCATCCATGGCGTAGCCGCCGTCGGCGGCGAGATCCGCGCAGGCCGCTTCGAAGGCTTCGATCTGGGCGCGGTCATTGCTGCCGCATTGTTCGAGATAGAGCGGGCGGTTCGGTGCCTCGCCCCAGAAGGCGCACCATGCGGCGAGCCGCTCCGGCGACTGGTTCTCGGCGTTGAACTCGGCCTGGATCAGTGCATCGAGCCGCGCGGCGGGCGAGGGCGGCGCCTGCCTGAGGGCGTCTTCCCATATCTGACGGTGCTCCTCTGACATGAAGCGCAACGTTTCGGCAAGGAGCCTGTCCTTGCTCTCGAAATGGAAGATCAGCAAACCGTGGGAAACATCGGCGATCTCGGCAACGTCGCTGATGGTCATGCGGGAGAGGCCACGCTGGGCAATGGCGGCGATGGTGGCCTCGATCAGCTGCTCGCGGCGGCGCAGCCGGGCGGAGGAGCGTTTTTCGGAAACAATCCTGTTCATGGCCGCAAGCCTACAGGAAAGAACATCTGTGTGGATAGGCCGTTGCCCCTGCGTCCGCCGAGCGGCAGGATGACCCGATAGGGGTGGGCTCGCGGCACGCGTGCCGCCCGGCGGCGCTCAGCGGATAATGAATTTGATTGACAGTTCAGTCAAAAATTTCTGACACTCGGCTGTCTTCAGGAGGTGGTGATGACGAGCAGAACCCCGGGAAATCCGGCTGACTGGGACCGGAGCGGCCTTCCCGCCTGGACCTACCACAGCCCCGCTTTGCTTGAGCTTGAGAAGCAGGAACTGTTCCGCAAGCACTGGCAGATCGCCGGTCATGTGAGTGACGTGCCGAAGCCAGGCGATTTCTTCACCCTCGACATGGTGGATGAGCGGGCACTGATCGTGCGCGGTGACGATGGGGTCGTGCGCGCCTTTCACAATCTCTGCCGCCACCGCGGTTCCCGCATCACGGCTGAAACCCGCGGCCATTGCGAGCGGGCCTTTGTCTGCCCCTTCCATGGCTGGGTCTATAACCGGGATGGCAGCCTGCGCGGTGCCGCCCGTCCGCAGACCTTCGGCGAGATGGACCGCGACCAGTTCGGCCTCAAGCCCTTGGACCTCGAGGTGTGGATGGGCTTCATCTTCATCCGCTTCCTTCCGGGCCCGCAGGCCAGCGTGGCGGACGTCATGTCCGGCCATGCCGCGGAACTGGCGGCCTACCGGCCGGAGGAACTGGTGCCGGCCGGGCAGCCCTATGCCTTTCCCATCGACGTGAACTGGAAATCGGTCCGCGATGTGGACAATGAAGGTTACCACGTCGCCATGGCCCATCCCGCCCTGCAGGACCTCTATGGTGCCAGCTACTTCGATCAGCCTTTCCGGAATGGCACCAGCCGGTCCGAGGGTACGTTCATGCGGAAGGGGGGGCGGCTGTGGAGCGTAAAGAACTACGCGGCCTTCAGTTCCGCCCCGCAGTGGTTCGATGCCGACAAGCGCGAGCGCTGGGCCTATTATGGCCTCTTTCCCAATGCCGTCATCTCGGTGACACCGGAAACCGTGCAGTTCTACCAGGAGTTTCCGCTGGCGGTGGACCGCTCCTTGATCCGTGGTGCTGTCTACCGGCGGCCCGGCGAAAGCCGTCAGCAGCGGCTGGCGCGCTACCTCGCCACCCGCATCGACCGCGACACCGGCAAGGAGGATGTTCAGCTCTCCGTCTGGTCCAATGAGTCGATGAAGTCCTCGGGCTTTGACCGCTTCCACCTGTCAGATCTCGAAACAGGCGTCCGGAGCCACCACGACCACATCCGCGCGGTGCTGCCTGTCACCCGCCATGCGGCGCGGCCGGCTGAAGCGGAGGTTGCGCGGATCAACGATACGCTGAAGGCCGGAGGGGTACAGCCCGCATCGGCTTGACAGCACCGCATTGCCGCAACAACCTGCGGCCACGGCTCAGACAAGAACAACAGCCAGCGGAGGAACGCGAATGAAGGTCAACAGGCGCAAGGCGGCCGGGCTCATGGCGGCTGCAATGGTCACGCTGCCCTATGTGCGGCGGGCACGTGCGGAGGACAATGTCCTCAATGTCTATAACTGGGCCGACTATATCGGCGAAACGACGATCGAGGACTTCCAGTCGGCGACCGGTATTTCCGTCACCTACGATACCTACAGTTCGGCCGAGGAGATGGAAGCCAAGATGCTGGCGGGCTCCTCAGGCTATGATGTCGTGGTGGCCGCGGGCCTCAAGCTGCCGAACTTCGCCAGGGCCAAGGTCTATCAGAAGATCGACCGGGCGAAGCTTGCCAACTGGAAGAACCTCGATCCCGCCATCCTGAAGATCCTCGCCGGCTGGGACGAGGGGAATGAGTATGGCATTCCCTATATGTGGGGCTCGGTCGGCGTGACCTATAACACGGACATGGTGCGCGAGCGCATGGCGGATGCGAATCTTGACTCGCTCGACATGATCCTCAAGCCTGAACTTGCTGCCAAGTTCGCCGATTGCGGCATCTCGGTGCTCGACAGCCCCACGGATGTGATTCCCATGGTGCTGCGCTATCTCGGCAAGGATGGCGACACAACGAATGTGGCCGATTACGAGGCCGTGGTCGAAGCCTTCAAGCCGGTGCGGCAGTACATCCGCACCTTCGACAACACCAACTATCTGAACGCCATTCCCAACAAGGAACTCTGCGTCATCAACAACTGGTCGGGAGACTATTCGACCGCCGCGACGCGTGCCCAGGAGGCGGGCGTCGAGATCAAGCTCGAATATCACGTGCCGGAAACCGGTGCGCCCGCCTGGGTGGACTGCATGTGCATGCCCTCGGACGCAGCGCATGTGGAGGCAGCCTACAAGTTCCTCGACTACATGATGCAGCCCGAGGTGATTGCCAAGTGCACCAACTTCACCAATTACGCCAATGGCAATCTGGCCTCGAAACCCTTCGTCGATCCGGCCATTCTCGCCAATCCAGCCGTCTATCCGGATGAAAAGGTGAAGGCCCGTCTGTGGGCGCCCAAGCCCTTCAGCGAGGAGCAGGAGCGCGCCATGACGCGGGCGTGGCAGACCATCAAGTCCGGCTGAGCCCGTGTCACAGCAGGGACAGGGGCAACCCTTCATCCGCATCGAAGGCGTGAGCAAGCGGTTCGGCGGCTTCACCGCCGTCGACGCCGTGTCGCTCGACATCATGAAGGGGGAGATGTTCGCGCTCCTGGGCGGTTCTGGCTGCGGGAAGACGACGCTGCTGCGCATGCTGGCGGGCTTCGAGGCACCGAGCGAGGGCCGCATCTTCATCGACGGGCAGGACATGGCGAAGATCCCGCCCTATGAGCGCCCGGTGAACATGATGTTTCAGTCCTATGCGCTGTTCCCGCACATGACGGTTGAGGCCAATGTCGGCTACGGCCTGAAATACGAGGCGATGAGCAAGGCGGAGCGCACAGCAAGGGTGCGCGAGATGCTGGAACTGGTGCAGCTGGCCCCGCTGGCGGGGCGCAAGCCTCACCAGCTTTCGGGCGGCCAGCGCCAGCGCGTGGCACTGGCGCGTGCGCTGGCCCGCCAGCCGAAGCTGCTGCTGCTGGATGAACCCTTGGGCGCACTCGACAAGAAGCTGCGCGAGCATACCCAGTTCGAGATCATGTCGATCCAGGAGCGAACCGGCATTACCTTCGTGGTGGTGACGCATGACCAGGAAGAGGCGATGACTCTGGCCGACCGCATCGCGGTGATGGACAAGGGCGTGATCCGCCAGGTGGGCCCGCCTGCCGAGATCTACGAACGCCCGGAGAGCCGCTTCGTGGCGGGCTTCATCGGATCCATCAACATGTTCGAGGGCGAAGTGGCCGCCGGCGGCGCGGTGGATGTGCCAGCCCTCGGCTTGCGTGTCGCGGTCGCGGAACCGGCGGCCAGCCCGGGCGCGAAAGTGTCGCTGGCTGTCCGGCCCGAGAAGGTGCTGCTGAGCCATGACCAGCCTCCGGGGCCCAATGCGATTCAGGGCGTGGTCAAGGATCTTGCCTATTTCGGCAAGGACTCGCTGTTCCGCGTGGCGCTTCCATCCGGCCAGCTGGTGCAGGTCAATTGCGTCAACACCTCGCGCGATGGGTCGGGGCGCGCGGCCGAGTGGGGCGATCATGTGTGGCTGTCCTTCGCGCCCGCCGCAGCCATCGTGCTGAAGGACTGAGCCGGTGGCTGGCGGGCGGGGCAGGCTGGCGCGCTGGTTCGATGCACGGGGCTGGCGCCAGCTCATCATTGGCACGCCCTACCTGTGGCTGATCGTCTTCTTCCTGCTGCCCTTCCTCATCGTCATCGCCATGAGCTTCGCGCGCCGCGCCGATCTCTCCCCGCCCATCGCCTTTCTCGGCGACTGGCCCTACATCCAGTGGGGCAACTATGCGCGGCTGGTCTCTGACACGCTCTATATCCGCGCTTTCCTCACCTCGCTGCTCAATGCGGCGGTCGCCACCTTCTTCTGCCTGCTCATCGGCTATCCCATGGCGCTCGGCATCACGCGGGTCAGCAAGACATGGCGCAACGTGCTGCTCATGCTGGTGGTGCTGCCATTCTGGACGTCCTTCCTGCTCCGCGTCTATGCGTGGATCGGGCTTCTCGGCAGCAACAGCTGGTTCAACCGCGGCCTTACCACGCTGGTCAATGCGGTGCTGCCGGCCGACATGGCCTTCACCTCGCTCCCCATGATGAACTCGAACTTCGCCGTCGTGCTCGTCATGGTCTATTCCTATCTTCCGTTCATGATCCTGCCGCTCTACGCCAATCTCGAAAAGCTGGACCAGACATTGAACGAGGCGGCGACCGACCTCGGCTCCAGGCCCTGGCAGGTGTTCAAGGACGTGACGCTCCCACTGAGTGTTCCCGGCATCATCGCGGGTGGCCTGCTCGTGTTCATTCCGGCCTCGGGTGAACTCATCATCCCGAGCCTCGTCGGCAGCGCTTCGGACCCGATGATTGGACGTGTCATCAGCGATGAATTCTCCTCCGCGCGGGACTGGCCGATGGCCTCCGCCGTGGCGGTGGCGCTGCTCCTCCTGCTGGTGCTGCCAATCATGGCCTACAGCCACTTCGAGAAACGCGCGCAGGAACAGGCGGAGGCGAAGTCATGAACCGGCGGCCCATGTTCCTCATCTCCTGCCTGGTCTTCGGCTTTGCCTTTTTCTATGTGCCGATCCTGTCGCTCATTTTCTATTCCTTCAACAAGTCGCGGCTGGTGACCGTGTGGGGCGGCTTCTCGACGGAATGGTACGGCAAGCTGTTCAACAATGCGCAGGTGATGAAGGCCGCGCTGCTGTCGCTCGAGATCGCGCTGACGAGTGCAACCTTCGCCACCATCCTCGGCACCATGGCGGGCATCGCACTCGCGCGCTTCCGGCGCTTCCGCGGCCGCACCGGACTGTCGGGCCTCGTCACCGCGCCGCTCGTTATGCCGGAAGTCATCACCGGCATTTCCTCGCTCATGCTGTTCATCTTCATGGCGCAGTGGATTGGCTGGCCCGGCAGCCGCGGCTTTACCACCATCACCATCGCCCACATCACCTTTTCCATGACCTATGTGGCGGTGGTGGTGCAGTCGCGCCTGTCCTCGATGGATGTGGCGCTGGAAGAAGCGGCGATGGACCTGGGGGCCAGGCCATGGCGCGTGCTGGTGGATGTGACGCTGCCCGTCATCGCGCCCGCCATCCTGTCCGGCTGGCTGCTGGCCTTCACGATCTCGCTCGATGATGTGGTCATCACCAGTTTCACCACCGGCCCCGGTTCCACCACGCTTCCCATCCTGATCTGGAGCAAGGTGCGCCTCGGCGTGACGCCGGACATCAACGCGCTTGCATCACTCATCATCTGCGTCGTGGGGGTCTGCGTGATTGCCGCCGCGGTCATCATGCACCGTGCCGAGAAGAAGCGGGAACGTGATATCCAGATGGCGCTGTCGCAAGGCAGCATGAATTGAGAAGGAGGAAGACCCGATGAAACCCGTGAAGCCTGAAGACCGGCGTGTGGCCAACATCTACAAGGCGGCGTTCAAGCCCTTTGTCTATGAGGATGGCCAGGCATTCGGCGATGAGGTCCTGCAACTCAATGATGCCGAACCGCTTGGTGTTGGCTTTCACGTCTATCGCATGCCGCCCGGCATGACGACGCGGCCGCACCGCCACAACGGCCATGAGCAGTTCCTCATTCTCGAAGGCGAACTGATCGAGAATGACGGCACGGTGTTCCGCAAGGGCGACCTCGTCTGGCTGCGCGATGGAACGGAACACTGCTCCTACACGCCCGATGGCTGCCTGCTGGCGGTGCACATCGCGGCGACGGAAACCAGCGTGGAGTGATGGCGTTTCGGGTTGTGCTCAAGTTGCTGTACAACCCATGATTTTACGGATGTGCCATGGATCGGCGATCTGTCCGTCCGGCAGGAGAGACGTGGCTTTCCGAAAATGCATGACGGCGCCCTGGTGCACGGAAAACCCTTGAAAACGCGGCGTCATTCGGCGGGCCGGTTGGTGGCCGGTTGCAGCGGTGCCTCTGGCTTCGTCTGGATAAATCGGCCTATGGTTTTCCTAATGTCAGGCGCCTGCCTGGCAGCTTCTTCGCAGAAACTGACCCGCCCCGCCGTTTCAGGCGGTGGCGGGTTTTTTGTGCCGCGAGGCTGAGCAACGGGCTTGGGATTCGGGCGCACTTGGCCTAGTGTCATGCTGGGGTTAACCAAGGAGCAAGACCATGAACAATGCTGCACAACCACGGGGCCTGGGCCAGGGTGCGATGATCCTGCACGGGCTTGCCAAGAACTGGTGGGCGCTGCTGCTGCGCGGCCTCGCCTCGATCGTGTTCGGCGTGCTGGCCTTTGCCTGGCCGGGCATCACCATCCTGAGCCTCGTCATCCTCTATGGTGCCTATGCGCTGGTCGACGGTGTATTCGCCCTTTACGCGGGCGTCAGTGGCAATGGCGCGGGGGGCTCGCGCTGGTGGATGGCGATTGTCGGCATCGCCGGCATTCTGGCCGGTCTTTATGCCTTCTTCCTTCCGGGGTCTGCGGCGCTGATCCTGCTCACGCTGATTGCGGCCTGGGCCATTGTCAGTGGCGTGTTTGAAATCATCGGCGCGATCCGCCTGCGCAAGGAAATCGACAACGAGTGGATGCTGATTCTGCACGGCGTGCTGACCGTGCTGTTCGGTGTGTTGCTGTTCGCCATGCCGGGCGCCGGGGCGGTTGCGATGGTCTGGGTGATCGGTGCCTATGCCATCGCCGCCGGCGTCATCCTCTCGATACTGGCCTTCCGCCTCAAGCGCCACGCAAAATAACGGGCTTTGAGACTGGCGTGCTTGCAGCGCGCTTATCGAACCGCAGTCATGCAAACGGCCCCGGAAGGGGCCGTTTGCCGTTCAAGATGTTGGCGAGCCGTGATGGCTATTGCTTCTTCACCGTGATGACATAGGGGAATACATCGGTCTGTGCCCCTGAGGTGCCATTGCTGAACATGATTTCATTGCCGCTCGAAACCACCACATATGCCAGCGTCAAGGACTGTCCTAACGCCGAAGCCGTGACCTTTCCGGAGCAGGTGGTCGTACTGAAGCTGTGGCCGGCAAGGCCACGTGCCGGGAAATTGGCCGTGACCGATGAGCCGGTGGCCGGATCGAGGACGATCTGCACGCTCCCGCTGCCGTTCCGATTATAGTTTACGAGGAACTGCCTGTTCTGGAATTCCTTGGGCTGCATGGTTTCCGCATCATAGGAAATTCCCACCGCGGCCCCGCCATACCGGCCGAAAGGCGCAGTGCAGGCGGCGACAGTTGTTGAGGCCGACAGGGCAAGCACGCCGGCGGTCATAAGCAGTGTCTTCAAGGCTGTTCCTCCAATCCGATGCTCGCGCCAGTCCGCGGGTGGCCGGGCCATCCGGCGGCGGACCAACGCACAGAAACGGCTAAGCGCAGCTTCGCCGATAACGAAAGTTAGTGCGAAGAAGGACAACTTATCAGGGCTGGAGGCCCATTCAAATTAAATCGAGTTTTTGGAACTAAGTAAATGGCAGCAATTTCGCGCAAAGATTGCCG
>JBIIGF010000315.1:0-3718 GCA_044236665.1 Aestuariivirga sp.
GTCGCGCGGATGGCTCGTGGTGTAGCGCAGCCTCTCGATACCCTCAATGCGTGACAGTTCGGCGACAAGGCCAGCGAGGCCCAGATGATCCCCGCCATGGTAGGCGTTGACGTTCTGCCCCAGCAGCGTCAGTTCCTTCACACCCTGCGCCGCCAGTTTGCGGGCCTCACCGATAATCTGCGGCAATGGCCGCGAGAATTCGGCGCCCCGCGTGTAGGGAACCACGCAGAAGGTGCAGAACTTGTCGCAGCCTTCCTGCACGGTGAGGAAGGCCGCGACACCCCGCTTTGGCAGGGTTTCCGTATCAAGGCCCTCGAACTTGTCCTCTGCGGGGAACTCGGTCTCGACGACCGATTTCTCACCCGCCTGCTTGCGTGCCAGAAGTTCAGGCAGTCGGTGATAGGTCTGGGGCCCGAAGACCAGATCCACTGTGGGGGCCCGGCGGACGATTTCTTCGCCTTCGGCCTGTGCCACGCAGCCAGCGACTGCGATCAGCATTTCGCCGCCCTGCTCAGACCTCGCCTGCTTCATCTTCCGGATCTTGCCGAGTTCCGAATAGACCTTCTCCGCCGCCTTCTCGCGGATGTGGCAAGTGTTGAGAATGACGAGGTCTGCCTCTTCCGGGCTCGGCGTTTCGGCATAGCCCAAGGGCGCGAGCACATCCCGCATGCGCTCGCTGTCATAGACATTCATCTGGCAGCCATAGGTCTTGACGAAGACCTTCTTCGGGGCGTTTTCCATGGGGACAGCCCTCTAAACCATTTCCGCCCTGCGGTGAAGCGCGGCAGCAAGCCCGTTACGAATCTCCCTTTCGGCATGCCCTGCCAGCGCCTTCCGGCTCAATTCGCCGCTCAAGGACAGAGTGGGATGGCAGATGACCGTCACTTCGATGGGGCCCGCCATCAGTGCGCCAAGGAGATGCGGCGCCAGGTCCATATCGCCATACCAAGCATAGGATGGCAAACGCCTGCGCGTCATCGGCAGGTTCCACTGCCCGGCATAGGCGAGCGTCACCGGTTGAACCAGTACGCCCTCGACGTCCGCCGCACCAAAGAAGGAACTCTTGAAGGGCAGGACGCGGCGTCCATCGCTTGAGGTGCCTTCCGGAAACAGCACGAGCAAGTCGCCCGCCATGAGCCGGTCGCGCATTTCATCGCGGGCTTGGCCCGTGGCATGGCGGCGGGTCCGGTCGACAAAGATCGTCCGTTGCAGACGGGCAAGGCTTCCAAAGAAGGGCCAGCCGTCTACATCCCGCTTCGCCACGAAGGAGACAGGTGCCGTGGCACTGAGTACAACGATATCAAGCCAGCTGACATGATTGCTGACGATGAGCAGTGGCCCCGTTTCTGGTGGCTTGCCAACAATCCTGACCTTGATTCCCAGAATGCGGCAGACGAGCCGATGGTAACGCATCGGAAAACGGCGGGCCATGCGAGGCCAGAACCGGACGAAGATGTACTGCAGCGGCATCAGCGGCAAGGTGAGGCCTGCGAAGGCTGCAAGGATCCCCCATGTCCTGAGCCTCCTCACGCGCCGATATCCCGCCTCATGATGATGGCGTCTTCCGCGCCTGTGCCGTGTTGATAATAGGCTTTGCGGCGTCCGGCTTCCGCGAACCCAAGGCCGCGGTAGAGCGCCTGAGCGGCCGTGTTGGAGGCAGCTACTTCGAGAAATACCTGTCGAACGCCCTTCGCGGCAAGCAGCTGGACATGATGTGCCAGCAATTGCCGGGCTGCACCACGCCGCTGCGATTGCGGCCGCGTACCGATGGTTATGATCTCGGCTTCATCCGCTGCCGAACGCGTCACAATGAAGGCAACCGGCTCTTCAAGCTCGATCGCGATCTCGGCGGCGGTGCCCGGCGTGTTGAGAAGGTCTTGGAAAGCGCGCAGGTTCCAACCATCGGTAAAGCTTTGCTGGTGAAGGTCCGCGAGCAGTGGAGCCGCGACTGATGTGACCTCTTGAAAATGAAGGCCGGTGAATTTCCTGAGCGGCAATGTCTGCGGCTTGGCGTCGGGTGACCGGAGATAGAGTGGCGCCGGCATGGGCCCGGGCAGGGCAGTGGCCGCACGTAAGCCGAACCGCGAGGCAACGGGTAGTACATTGGCCGTCGAAACAGAAAGTGAGGGTGTTCCCGCTGCCGCAATCACAGCGGCCGCTGCGGTGCCAAGGATCAGTGTTGTGGGAGGGATATTCGTGGCGGAGGCGGTCACGGTCGAGACGGCAGGACCGGAGAGAGGCTTGCGATCAGCATCGAACACCGCAGCATAGACTTCCCCGTTGCGGGCATCGGAAACAACCAGCAGGGGCGCGGGTGCCGGTTCATTGGCTGCGATGGCAGAGAGGCTGTCAATTCCAACCACCGGAATATCAAGCGCCATTCCCAAGCCGCGCGCGAAGGCAAGGCCAATCCGCACACCGGTGAAAGTGCCGGGGCCAGTGGTCACGGCGATCCGGTCAATATCCTGATAGGAAAGCCCCGAGGCTGCCATGACCTCTGCCACCATCGGCGGCAAGGCTTCGGCGTGGCCGCGTTCCATCGGCGCATAGGCTTCCGCCAATGGCTTGGGGCTTTCCGTGTCGATGATGGCCGCCGAGCAGGCCGCCATCGCCGTATCGAGGCTCAGGATCTTCATGAAGCGGCGTGATAGGCCGCTTCCAAGGCGCGCGTCAAACGGCGCGCACTTCGCTGACTTCCGGCACGAAGTGGCGGAGCAGGTTTTCGATGCCATGCTTCAGCGTGGCGGTCGATGAAGGGCACCCGGCGCAGGAGCCTTTCATGTTGAGATATACGACACCCTCGCGGAAACCATGGAAGGTGATGTCGCCCCCATCCTGCGCCACCGCCGGGCGGACCCGCGTGTCGAGCAGTTGTTTGATGGTGGTAACGATCTCTGAATCATCCGCGTTGAAGAATTCCTCGGCATCATTGTCGGATTTCAGCGTCTCGCCCAGCAGGACAGGCGCGCCGGAGAGGTAATGATCCATGATGAGGCCGAGAATCGACGGCTTCAGATGCTGCCATTCGGCATTTGCCTTGGTGACCGTGATGAAATCCTGCCCCAGGAACACACCGGACACGCCTTTTACGGTGAAGAGTTTCTGCGCGAGCGGCGACTCCGCTGCTGTCTCGGCATCGCGGTATTCGCGCGTGGCGCCGGGCAGCACGGGCTTTCCGGGCAGGAACTTCAGGGTGGCGGGGTTGGGCGTGGCTTCTGTCTGGATGAACATGTCCGATTCCTCTGATCGGGATATATAGACTAGTTTAGAATCATTTCAAACTATTCCGGCCATCCCGAGGGATGGATTTCAGGACACGATGAAACCCACGATTTCACGCGCCTTCCGCACAATGGGCGCAGCAATGGCGCGGGCCCGGGCGGAACCGTCCTTCAGCACGCCCTCCACATAGGCACGGTCGCCCTGCAGGCGCTTCGTCTCGTCGCCCACCGGCCCGAGCTTTGCCACCGCAAGATCTGCAAGGGCGTTCTTGAATGCCGAGAATTGCCCGCCGCCATATTGCGCCAGTACCTTCTCGACGCTCTCGCCCGAAAGTGCGGCGTAGATGCCGGTAAGATTGTCGGCCTCTGGCCGGCCCTTGAGACCCTCGGCCTCGCTCGGCAGCGGTTCCGGATCGGTCTTCGCCTTGCGGATCTTCTTGGCGATGGTGTCGGCATCATCCGTCAGGTTCAGGCGGGAGAGGTCGGAGGGGTCCGAC
>JBIIGF010000316.1:0-3711 GCA_044236665.1 Aestuariivirga sp.
CTCGAGATCATCGCGTGACGTCACGCCCTTTGTGACCGTCTCTCCGGTCCGCACCACGAGTGCGTGCTGCGGGAAACCGGCCTGCAGGAGAAAGGCCTCGATGTCCACACCAGGCGTCACGTCGAGAGCTGCGTAATTGGTCTGCTCCGTGAGTTGTTCCTCGAAGATCTCGAAGCCCCGCTCCGCATCAATGAACACCAGCACCTCATGCCCGGCCGGCAGGAAGGGAATGACCGGATGCGGCCCGAAGCTTCCCTCGCTCGCGATGGCCAGCGGCAACCCGGCGGCACTCATGCCCATGCGCGCCTTCCTGAGCGCTGTCTCGCGCATGGAGCCGGTCCGCGCCACCTCGCCGGTGAAGGTGCCGAGACTGTCCGTATCGAGGCCCTCCGGCACGATGACATCGAGGCCCAGCGCGTCGAGGAAGGCAGGGGCGACCGCCTGCTCCTTGCCGTGCCGTGTGGCCAGCACCGCACGCCGGCCCCGGTAGATGTCAATTGCGCCCACGGATGGGGTCAGGTCTTCACTCATGGGCTACCCAGCAACTGCGAAGCGGCGGCCGCATAGAGCGGGATGCCGAAGAGAATGTTGATCGGGAATGTGATGCCGAGGCTCAGACCGAAGTAGAGGGCCGGGTTGGCCTCCGGAATGGCATAGCGCAGCACAGCGGGAACCACGATATAGGATGCGCTGGCCGAGAGCACCATCAGAAGTGCCGCATCCCCAACCGGCAGACCGAACAGCAGGGCGAGGCCGAGGGCGATGGCGGCATGGACAAAGGGGCTCGCCACGGCATAGCCGAGGAGGAAGGGCGATGATCGGCGCGCATCCCGGAAGTTCCGGGCCACCATCAGGCCCATGTCGAGCAGGAAGAAAGCGAGCATGCCCTTGAAGAGATCGCCTGAGAAAGGTTGCATCATGGTCTTGCCCGCTTCACCGCTGATGAAGCCCACAGCCATGGACCCGATCAGCAGCAGATGCGCGCCATCGGTGAAGGATTCGCGCAGGATGTGGCCGAGCGGCGGCAAGGAGGCGGACGCCGTCATCCCCGGTGCGGTTGCGCCCACCGCCGGGCCGGTATGGCGGATGGCGTTGGCAAGCAGCACGGCCATGATGATGGCCGGCGATTCCATGATGACCATGGCCACCGCCATATGCCCGCCGGGGGCAAGGCCCGCTTCCTCCAGAAACTGCACCGCCGTGACAAAGGTCACAGCACTCACCGATCCATAGGCAGCGGCAACTGCCGCCGCATCGAAGCGTGATACCCGGTTGCGCAGAACGGCATATCCCAGCGCCGGAACAATGAAGGCCATCAGCAGCGCGGCCAGCAGGCTGAGCGCCACGGCACTGGTGAAGCCCGACTGGGCCAGAGCGAAACCGCCCTTCAGGCCGAGCGCCATCAACAGGTAGAGCGACAGGAATTTGGCGATGGACCTGGGGATTTCGAGATTCGAGCGCAACGCCCCGGCGAGAACGCCGAAGACAAAGAACAATATCGCCGGATCAACGAAATTCTGCATGGAACCACACTCCTCGGGCAAAGGGTTAGGCCACGTGCAACCAAATAAAAAATTGATTCTTCGGCACGGTTCTATAGACTTCTGTCTATGCACGTCACCTTTCGACAGCTCCGCCTGTTCCAGAGCCTTGCCGATACCGGCAGCGTCAGCCGCGCTGCCGCCGCGCATCACGTGACACAGCCTACCGCATCGGCACAGCTGAAGGAGATCACCGAATCCGTGGGGCTTACGCTCTATGAGGTGATCGGCCGGCAAGTTCACCTGACCGACGCCGGACACCGCCTTGCGCAGACGGCGCGGGCGATTTCATCCGAATGGGAAAGCTTCGAGCAATATGCCGATGGCGTGAAGGGCTTGTCGCGCGGGCGACTGCGGATCGCGGCGGTCAGCACGGCCAAGTACTTCATCCCCCGCCTGGTCGGCAACTTCTGCAAGCTCCATCCCGCGGTTGACGTATCCCTCGAGGTTCTGAACCGCGATGGCGTGGTGGCCCGCCTGCGCGAGAACCTGGACGACATCTACATCATGACGACACCGCCCGACTCGCTCGACCTCGATGATGCGGTGTTCATGGAAAACCCACTGGTGCTCATTGCCGCGCGGGGTACCTTCCCGCGCAACACGGGCGTCATGACCCTCGCCCAGCTGAGAGGCCAGCGCTTCATCCTGCGCGAACGCGGCTCAGGCACCCGCATGGCGGTGGATCAGCATTTCCGCAAGCACCGCTTCAAGCCGGACATCCGCATGGAACTGGGCAGCAACGAGGCAATCAAGGAAGCCGTCGCGGGCGGGCTTGGAATCGGCATTATCTCGCTTCATGCCCTGGCCCACGACAAGCAGACGGAGTTGGACATCCTGAAGGCTGAGGGCTTCCCCATACCGTCGCGCTGGCATGTGGTGCACCTGCGCCCGAAGCGGCTGTCGCCGATCGCATCGGCCTTCAAGGACAGCCTGCTGGGCGAGAATGGCAGCCGCGACAATCCGGAGCGCGCGAAGCGGCGTAGCAAAGCCGGAACTAACTTATGACCAACCACCCATGTGGCCGCACTGTAACCTGACCTTCGGAGGAGACTGACCTTGGACAAGCCCATCATCGACAAGTCGAAACTGCCCAGCCGCCATGTGAGCGTGGGGCCCGAGCGTGCGCCGCACCGGTCCTTCCTCTATGCGATGGGGCTGACTTCTCAGCAAATCGCCCAGCCTTTCGTGGGCGTCGCCTCCTGCTGGAACGAGGCAGCACCTTGCAACATCGCGCTGATGCGCCAGGCACAGGCGGTGAAGAAGGGGGTTGCGGCGGCCTCCGGCACACCGCGCGAATTCTGCACCATCACAGTGACCGACGGCATCGCCATGGGGCATCAGGGCATGAAGGCCTCGCTGGTCTCGCGTGAGGTGATCACGGATTCGGTCGAACTCACCATGCGCGGCCACTGCTACGACGCGCTTGTCGGCCTCGCGGGCTGCGACAAGTCGCTGCCCGGCATGATGATGGCCATGCTGCGCCTTAACGTGCCCTCCGTGTTCATCTATGGCGGCTCGATCCTGCCCGGCACCTTCAAGGGCCAGCCGGTAACGATCCAGGATGTGTTCGAAGCGGTGGGCAAGCATTCGGTTGGCACCATGTCGGACGAGGACCTGCTGGAACTCGAGCAGAAGGCCTGCCCCTCGGCCGGCTCCTGCGGGGCGCAATTCACCGCCAACACAATGGCGACGGTGGCCGAAGCCATCGGGCTTGCGCTGCCCTATTCCTGTGGCGCGCCTGCACCTTATGAAATCCGCGACACCTTCTGCTACACGGCAGGCGAGAAGGTGATGGAACTGCTGCAGCGGAACATCAGGCCGCGCGACATCGTCACACGCGAGGCGCTGGAAAACGCCGCAACCGTGGTGGCCGCCTCCGGCGGATCAACCAACGCCGCGCTGCACCTCCCGGCCATTGCGCATGAGGCGGGCATCAAGTTCGACCTGTTCGATGTCGCCGAGATCTTCAAGCGCACGCCCTACATCGCCGACCTGAAGCCCGGCGGGCGCTATGTGGCGAAGGACCTGTTCGAGGTGGGAGGCATTCCGCTGCTGATGAAGACCCTGCTCGACCACGGCTTCCTGCATGGCGGTTGCATGACGGTGACTGGCCGCACCCTGGCCGAGAACATGGCCTCGGTGAAGTGGAACCCCGACCAGGATGTGA
>JBIIGF010000317.1:0-3697 GCA_044236665.1 Aestuariivirga sp.
GAGGATATCGCCATCCTCTCTCTCGGCAACCGGTTGGAGGCCTGCATGGAGGCCGCGCAGCTTCTGGCGCAGAAAGGCATCAGGGCCACCATCGCGGATGCGCGCTTTGCCAAACCTCTCGACACGTGCCTGATCGAGAACCTCGCCCGTCACCACCGCCTGCTGGTGGCGGTCGAAGAAGGTGCGGCGGGCGGCTTCTCAGCCCATGTGCTGCATCATCTGGCCCAGCATGACCTGCTGACGAAGGTGCGCTTCCGCGCCTTGACCCTGCCCGACCGTTTCATCGCCCATGGCTCGCCCGCCGAGCAATATGCCGATGCCGGGCTTGATGCGGCAGGCCTCGCTCAGGGCGTTCTGGCGGCGATGTGACCGGCCAGATAATCCGCATCGTGCCAGACGCCCCAGATGAAGGGCGAGGCGCGGCGTGACAGCCACGGCAGGCCAAGGAAGTAGAGCCCCGGCACCTTCGAGACGCCGCGCTCATGCGCCGGGCGGCCCTTGTCATCAAACGCATCGAACTTGATCCAGCCGAAATCCTGCGCATAGCCGGTGGCCCAGATGATGGACGTGATGCCGGCCTGTTTCAGATCGAGTTCACGGATCGGGTTGGTGACGCAGTCGGGGTCGGGGTCGGTCCGGCGTGCGTCCGGTTCTTCCGGGAAATCGAGGCCGTGCCGGGCGATATAGGCATCCGCCTCATCAAGAACGGAAAGATAATTGCGATTGCCGCGCGCAATGTTTTCCTTCACATCGCCCGCGAAATGCAGCACGCCATCACGATAGGCTTCGGCCCGGCCGAGCAGCGTGATGCCGCGGCCGCCAAGCCGGTTGAAATCCACCGTATGGCCGCCATAGGCGCCGCTCACCGCGATGGTGACATGTTCCATGCCCGGCGCGATGGTTTTCGCATCCCACTTGCCGAGTGCCCCAAGCCACCAGACGAAGTCCTTGCCGCGATAGGCGCGGGGCGGCCTGTCATGCGGGCCGACCGAGAGATAGACGCGCCGCCCGGCGCGGTGCAGTTCATCGGCAATCTGCGTGCCGGACGACCCGGCCCCAACCACCAGCACAGCGCCCGCCGGCATTTGCTGGGGGTTGCGATACTGCGAGGAGTGAATCTGCAGGATGCCGGTCTCGGCCGGAACGACGGTTGGAATGAGCGGCCGCTGGAACGGGCCGGTGGCGGCCACCACGTTTCTTGCCGTGATCGCGCCCTCCGCGGTTTCGGCGCGGAAGCCATCGCCGCTGCGGTGCAGGGCCGTAACCTCCACACCGGCACGGATTGGCGCCTTGATCTGCTTTGCAAAGGTTTCGAGATATTCGACGATCTCGTCCCGCGTGGCGAATTCATCCGGCCCGCATTTGAATTCAAGGGCTGGAAAGCGGTCATGCCAGGCAGGGCCATTGGCCACGAGCGAATCCCACCGCTCCGAACGCCAGCGCTCGGCGATGCGCTTGCGCTCCAAAACGAGATGAGGCACGCCCCGCGTACCCAGATGCCCGCTCATCGCAAGGCCGGCCTGGCCACCACCAATGACGAGCGTATCAATTTCTTCGACCGGCATTTCCGCCTCTCTCAGCACGTCCAATGTCGTGAAGTTATCCTATCGGCTTCCGGCATGAAAGCACATCCCTGTCGCGCCACGCCACGGCTCAAGCCTGCGCGGCGTGAGCGTCATCCCGCTCCTTCCATGAGCGTCAGGGCGGCGAGGCCGACATCGCCCATCTGCGCGCCGACCTGCTCCACCAGCTTGCGGCGCGAGAGATCGGCAACATGGGCGGGGAACTTGCCAAGTTCGCGCTCGCGCGAGACCACGGTGATGGTGCGCGTCAACCGTGCCGCTGGCAGAGGCATGACCTTCATCGGCATGCGTTCCACGAAGCCGTCGATCAGCAGTGACGGGGTCAGCAAGGTGAAGCCCATGCCATTACATACGCAGGCCGTCACCATCGATGAGCGGTCGGCCTGAATGACCTGCTGCGGATTGAGCCGCAGGCGGCGGAGATGCTGGGTGATCTGGCGGCCGACACTGGTTGTATCGGCAAAGCGGATGAGCGGCAGGCGGCTCTGCACCTCTTTCAGGCTGCCGGTGGGGCCTTTGTATTTCTCCGGCAACACGAGAAGGAAGGCCTCCTGCAGGATGGGGTGCCGCTCCAGCCCGTCCATGTCGTAAAACGGGTTCGAGGTGATGGCGAGGTCCGCCTTCTTGGTGCGGAGCAGGTATTCATGGTCGCCGCTTTGCCCGGCGTGGAGCGTGACGTCACGCACGCCGAAGCCTTTCTTGGCCAGCGCCACGAGGTCTGGCGTCAGCGTGGTGGCAATCGAGGCGAGGATGCCGAGGCGCAGCACGCTGATCGGCGTCGGGCCCTGATGGCGCATCTCGGTTTCGAGATCGCCCACGACATTGAGGATGCGCGCCGCGTGACGGTGCAGGAGCGTTCCGGCCTGCGTGAGACGGGCCGGCCTGACCGAACGGTCGAACAGCGCAACGCCATAATCCTTCTCAAGTGCGGCGATGTGCTGCGAGGCGGCGGACTGCGTCATGCCAAGCAGGCGCGCGGCAGCTGTCATCTGGCCGGTTTCGGCCACGGCTTCGAACACCTCCATTGCGCGGATCAGATTGGACCCGGACTGCGCGGCTTTCTTGATGGGTGATTTTCGCATATCATCACCATTAGAAGTACTTATGCTGTTTCCAGTCAACCCGGTTTTCGTGCAAGATGGGCCATTGATGACTGACAGGCCTTTTGAATGAACGACACCCTACTCCCACGCCGCCGCAACCGTTCCGGCAGTGCGGGGGCCGCCCCGGAGGTTATGCGCGCACCTTACATCTCGCGCCAGCTGGAAACCTACAGCGTATTGAGCCGTGAAGGACTCGAGTTGATCGAGGCGAATGCCGAGACGATCCTCAAGGACACCGGCATGGAGTTTCAGGGCGACCCTGAAATCCTCGACATCTTCCGTGCCGCCGGATGCGACGTGACGGGCAGCCGGGTGCGCTTCGAGCCGGGCTTCTGCCGCCAGACGATTCAGGCGACAGCCCCGCGCGAATTCACCCAGCATGCGCGCAACCGCAACAACAGCGTGAAGCTTGGCGGCAACGCAACCGTTCTCTGCCCCTCATGGGGGCCGCCCTTCGTGCATGATCTCGACCGCGGGCGGCGCTATGCCGCCTATGGTGACTTTGTCGATCTGGTGAAGCTGCACCACACGATTCCGTGGCTGCACCATTCGGGCGGCGTGGTCTGCGAGCCAGTGGACCTTCCCGCCAACAAGCGCCATCTCGACATGCTGTATGCCCATATCCGCTGGTCGGACCGCGCCTTCATGGGCGCCTTCATCGGGGCGGAACGCGCGGGCCACGCCATCGACATGGCGCGCATCGTGTTCGGGGCCGATTACGTGGCCCAGAACCCGGTGCTCTATTGCGTCTCCAACACCAATGCGCCGCTGGTGCTCGACCGGAACATGTCCGGCGCCCTCAAGACCTATGCACGCGCCAGACAGCCCGTGGCCTGCACCCCCTGGGTGCTGACAGGCGCCATGAGTCCCACGACCACTGCCGGAACGCTGGCGCAGATTCTGGCGGAGGCCACCGCCTGCCTCGCGCTGGTGCAACTGATCGAGCCCGGCGCGCCCTGCCTGATGGGAAGCTTTGCCTCGACCATGTCCATGCAGTCAGGCGCACCGACT
>JBIIGF010000318.1:0-3696 GCA_044236665.1 Aestuariivirga sp.
GGCCCCACCGCGGCATCACATCATCGACACCGGCCAGCCGCAGCGCGTGCCAGGCCATGGCGTGGTTCGAGGAGGTGATCGGAACACCGGTTTCAGCCTCGATTTCACGCGCTGCCTCCGCGAGCCTCACCGAGGTGCAGGAGACAAACACTGCATCGACTGCCGCATGCGCCAGAATGGTCTCGACGCCGCGCTTCACCGAGGCGGGCGTGATGCGCGAGACGGTTCCGTCATCCTGCTCGTTGAAGGAGCCGAACACCGGAACCTCGAAGCCGCGGGCGCGGATGTAGTCCGCCACGATGCGGTTTACATCGGCCCGGTAGGGGGTGAGCACGCCAATGCGCCGCGCCTTCAGTGCCCGGAAGGCGGCGAAGGCCCCGGTGATGGGGGTGGTGCATTTGGATTCAGGCCTGACGGAGCGGATGCGGTCAAACACCTTCTCCTCGCCGATCGCCATGGACGCGGAGGTGCAGCCATAGGCTACCACGTCCAAAGGGCTGCCGGGCAGGATCACGTCGGTTGCGGCGGCAATCCGCGGCTCCATGGCGCGCAGCGTTTCGGGCGTGATCTGTGCATCGTTCAGGATGCGGCTTTCATATAGCGCCACGCCGGGAAGCCCCGCCATGATGGCGCGCCATTCATGTTCGATGGTGAAGTCGGTGGCGAGAACCAGCAGTCCCAGCCGGGCCCGGCTGGCAATTCCGCCATCCGTGTCGAAGGGCAGGTGCTCGATCAGCACCATGTCGCTGCCGGGCGTGGGCGGGGCGCGGTCATTCATGTGCCATCTCCCTGACGTTTCTCAATTCGTATCAGAGAAAATCCAAGCCTCCTATAGTTCCGCCATCATGATTCGTCTGTTGAACCGCATGGCGGGCCTGCCCGCCGCCGCCCGGGGCCTTCTCGCCCTTGCCTCCGGCGCCATGGCCGCGCTGGGGCTGCCACCCCTTAACCTCTGGCCGCTGGCCTTTGTCGGGGTTTCGGTCTTCCTCGTTGTACTCGCGGGCGTAAGGCAGGCGCGCTGGCACAGTGGCTTTGGGTCAGGCTGGCTGTTCGGCCTCGGCTATTTCGCGGTAGCCTTCCACTGGATCGGCTTTGCCTTCCTGGTGGAGGCTGAAACCTATCTCTGGATGATGCCCTTCATGCTGGGCATCCTGGCGGGCGGTATGGCCATCTACTGGGGCCTTGCCGCGCTGGCCGCCCGGCGCTGGGGCGGTAGCGGGCTGCAGCTCGTGCTTTTTTTCGCAGGGGCCATTGGTGCCGCCGAATGGCTGCGCGGCCAGCTGTTCACCGGTTTCCCCTGGGCCGCCCCGGGTCTCATGGTGGATGGGATGGGTGGAACCGCACAACTTGCCGCCCTGATCGGCATGCCATCGCTTACGGTGCTGGTGCTGATCTGGGCGGGTGCTCCCTATGCCCTGCTTGCAACTGACGGCGCGCGGGTTCGGGCCGCCGCCATCATGCTGGCCCTGCTGCTTCCGCTTAGCTGGGGCTGGGGCGCATGGCGGCTTGCCGGAGCGGGTGAGGTGATGGTGCCCGGCGTATCCTTCCGCATCGTCCAGCCCAATATTCCGCAGGAAGACAAGTGGCGGGCGGACAATGCGCGCCTCATCTTCGATACGCTGATCCGGTTGTCGAGCGAGCCGACGGCGGCCAATCCGCAGGGCCTTGCCGGTGTGACACATCTGGTCTGGCCCGAATCGGCGGTTCCCTTCCTGATCGATGAAAGCCCGGCCGCAAGGGCGGAGCTTCAGCCGCTGCTCGGCGGGCGGACGGCGCTCATCACCGGGGCGCTGCGGGTCGCCCGCAAGGGGGAAGCGGAGCCTGACGTGTTCAACGCGATCATCGTCTTCGATGGCCAGGCTGACCCTGTCGAGCGCTATGACAAGTGGCGGTTGGTGCCGGGCGGCGAGTTCTTGCCTTTTGCGTGGCTTCTGGAGCCCCTGGGCTTCCGCAAGGTGGTGACGACGCCGGGAAGCTTCACGGCGGGGCCGGGCCCCCGCACGGTGGCGCTGCCGGGCGGCCTCACGGCTGCACTGCTCATCTGCTATGAAATGATCTTCCCGGACCGTCTGATCGATGCCGCCAACCGGCCGCAGTTGATCGTGAACGTCACCAATGACGGCTGGTTTGGCCGCTCCACCGGGCCTCACCAGCACATGGCGCAGGTGCGCCTCAGGGCGATTGAGCAGGGTCTTCCGGTGGTCAGGGCTGCCAATACGGGTGTTTCCGCCGTACTCGATGCGTTCGGCCGCTCGCTGTACCGGCTTCCACTCATGGAGCAGGGGGTGATTGATTCGCCATTACCCGCTGCGATTGCGCCCACGCCCTATGCCAGGCTCGGGGATTGGTTCTTGGTGGTGCTCTTGGCCGCAGTGTTCGGAAGTTCTTTCCTGATGGCGAAAACTACCTTAAGGTGAGGTTTTGGTCCTGGCAGAAGAAATTGCCACTACGCGGAACGGTTTTGCAGGAAAAGCAATTGCGCGCTGAGATGAGGTATATTAAGCCACTTCTGCCTGAAAGATTGTGAGAAAAGCGATGAAAGACAGCTTTGCTGCAGGTTCAGGCGTCAGACCGGGGGGAAGCAGGTCTGAGGATAAAATGACAAGACGCGATCCAAACTTCGTGGACGTGCATGTGGGCAGCCGTATCCGCATGCGCAGGCAACTCATTGGCATGAGCCAGGAGAAGCTGGGCGAACTGCTGGGAATCACCTTCCAGCAGGTTCAGAAATACGAAAAGGGTGCCAACCGCATCAGCGCCAGCCGCCTCTATTTCACCGCCAAGATACTGGGTGTTCCGGTACAGTTCTTCTTCGAGGAACTTCCGGGCGTCGAGGAGCATGGCGGCATGAGCGAGACGCGAGAGGAAGATGCAGTGCTCTCGGCCTTGATGAATGTCGAGGGCGTGACGCTTGCCAAGGCGTTCCGCGATGCTGACAGCGTGAACAAACGGAAGCTGATTTCCACCATCGCGCGGGTCATCGCCGAGACCAAGGAATAGTCATCGGGCCCCGGCGCCCTTGTCGGCTTGAGTTGCCTTGACCGGCGTTCACAACGCTGTCAAAAAGCGCGCGAGCCAATACGAGAGGGCACTGGGGCCAGATGTCACGCAAGAATTTTATCTTTACCAGCGAATCTGTTTCGGAAGGTCATCCGGACAAGGTTTGCGACCGGATCTCCGATGAGGTCGTCGATCTGTTCTACCGCGAAGCGCTGGAGCAGGGGTTTGATCCTTGGGCCGTGCGCGTGGCCTGTGAAACGCTCGCCACCACCAACTATGTGGTGATCGCCGGCGAAACCCGCGGACCTGTCTCCGTCACCAAGGCGAAGATCGAAGCCGCCGCCCGCAAGGCCATCAAGGACATCGGCTACGAGCAGTCCGGCTTCCACTGGAAAACCGCCAAGATCGTCATCCTGCTGCACAGCCAGTCGGCGGACATCGCGCAGGGCGTCGACTCAGCCGAGAAGAAGGAAGAGGGCGCTGGCGACCAGGGCATCATGTTCGGTTATGCCTGCGACGAGACGCCGGAACTCATGCCGGCGCCGCTCTATTATTCGCACAAGATCCTAAAGCTTCTGGCCGATGCGCGCCATTCCGGCAAGGAACCGAAGCTCGGGCCGGACTCCAAGAGCCAGGTCAGCGTCGTCTACAAGAACGGCAAGCCCGTGGCGGCCAGCCAGATCGTCGTGTCTCATC
>JBIIGF010000008.1:0-13536 GCA_044236665.1 Aestuariivirga sp.
GCGCCAGCGGCAGTGCAGGGTAGCTATGTGTGGACGGGATAACCGCTGAAGGCATCTAAGCGGGAAACCCACCTCAAAACAAGTTCTCCCTTGAGAACCGTGGAAGACGACCACGTTGATAGGCCAGATGTGGAAGGGCAGCAATGTCCGCAGCTTACTGGTACTAATCGTTCGATCGGCTTGATCGCTCTCATTATCAATGTCCATCAGTGGACAACAGATCTCTGAAACAACTCTATGTGCTCGAAAAGAAGCGAATAGTAAGTAGCGATTGGCGAATAGTGACTTGTCTCACTTGCCTCGTCGATACTCACTACACCCTATTCGCTCCCCTATCTGTCTTTCGCCGGCCTGGTGGCTACGGCGGGGCGTCCATACCCGATCCCATCTCGAACTCGGCCGTAAATCGCCCCAGCGCCAATGGTACTTCGTCTCAAGACGCGGAAGAGTAGGTCGCCGCCAGGCCTGCAAAAGACAGATAACCCAAATCCCTTCAGTCAATCAAAACACAAAACCCCCCGTCATGACTCAAATCATGCCGGGGGGTTCGTCGTTCAACCGGGGGCGCGCAGCAAAATTTGACCATTTGAACAAATTCTGTCATCCTCTGTTCCAAGGACAACAAAATAGTCTCTGGAGGGAGCGACCATGGCGGAAAAGACGCCCGATATCAGGGCTCAACGGCTGCCTGTTTCGGATTATGCGGTCAACTTTGGCGACATTCACCCGCCACTTGATGACCATGAAGCGCTCGTCGAATCCGACCGGTGCTATTTCTGCCATGATGCGCCCTGCATGCAGGCCTGTCCCACCTCCATCGACATTCCGATGTTCATCCGCCAGATCCAGGCGGGACACCCCAAGTCAGCGGCAAAGACCATCTTCGATCAGAACATCTTCGGCGGCATGTGCGCCCGTGTCTGCCCCACCGAAACCCTGTGCGAGGAAGTCTGTGTCCGCCAGGAAGCTGAGGGAAAGCCGGTCAAGATCGGCCTTCTGCAGCGATACGCCACCGATCGCTGGATGGCTGATGATGCGCAACCCTATGAGCGCAAATCCCCGACGGGCAAGAAAGTGGCGGTCGTCGGGGCGGGTCCGGCCGGCCTCGCCTGTGCCCATCGCCTCGCCATGCATGGCCATGAGGTGACGGTCTTCGAGGCGCGCCCCAAGTCGGGTGGCCTCAATGAATATGGCATCGCCAGCTACAAGAGCACCGACAACTTCGCCCAGAAGGAAGTTGACTTCATCCTCGGCATTGGCGGCATTGCCGTGCAACATGGCCGGAAACTGGGTGACGGTCTGTCGCTCACCGAATTGCAGAAGGATTATGACGCGGTCTTCCTCGGCCTTGGACTGCAGGGCGTGAATGCGCTCGGCGCAGCGGGAGAAGACGCATCGGGCGTTGAGGATGCAGTCGATTATATCGCAGAGTTGCGCCAGGCGCGTGAGCTCGGCAGCCTGCCTGTTGGCCGCAATGTTGTGGTGATTGGCGGCGGCATGACGGCGATCGACGTGGCCGTGCAGTCGAAGCTGCTGGGGGCGGAGGACGTGACGATCCTCTACCGCCGCGGGCCTGAGCAGATGAAGGCCAGCGTCTATGAGCAGGATCTGGCCCAGACCAAGGGTGTCAGGATCAAGCACTGGGTGATGCCGAAGCAGGTGGTCGTGGAGAACGGCAAGGCCGTGGGCCTTGTCTGCGAATACACGAGCGAGTCGAACGGCAAGCTCTCGGGCACTGGGGAAACCTTCACCATCCCCGCCGACATGGTCTTCAAGGCCATCGGCCAGACCTATGTCGATGTCGTGGGCGGCCAGCTCGTGCTCGACCAGGGCCGCATCAAGGTTGATGCCGAGCGGCGCACCAGCGTTCGCGGCATCTGGGCCGGCGGCGACTGCGTGGCCGGCGGACAGGACCTGACGGTCGCCTCCGTCGATGACGGCCGCCGCGCCGCCGAATCGATCAACCAGTTCCTCAGCGCTTAAAGGAGGCAGACATGGCCGACCTTCGCTCCAATTTCATCGGAATCAAGTCCCCCAATCCGTTCTGGCTTGCCTCGGCCCCGCCCACCGACAAGGAATACAATGTTGTCCGCGCCTTCAAGGCGGGCTGGGGTGGCGTGGTGTGGAAAACGCTTGGTGAGGATGGCCCGCCCATCGTCAACGTTTCGGGGCCGCGTTACGGCGCGATCCACGGCGCGGACCGCAGGCTTCTCGGCCTCAACAACATCGAACTCATCACCGACCGGCCGCTGGAGGTGAACCTCCAGGAGATCAAGAAGGTGAAGCGCGAGTGGCCTGACCGCGCGATGATCGTGTCGATCATGGTTCCGTGTACGGAGGATTCGTGGAAGCGCATCCTGCCGAAGGTGGAAGAGACGGGCTGTGACGGCATTGAGCTGAACTTCGGTTGCCCGCATGGCATGAGCGAGCGCGGCATGGGGGCTGCCGTGGGGCAGGTGCCGGAATACATCGAGATGGTCACCCGCTGGTGCAAGCAGTATTCACGCATGCCGGTGATCGTGAAGCTGACCCCCAACATCACCGATATCCGCTATCCGGCGCGTGCCGCAAGGAAGGGCGGTGCGGATGCCGTGTCGCTCATCAACACCATCTCCTCCATCGTCTCCGTTGACCTCGACAATTTCGCACCGCAGCCGACGATCGACGGCAAGGGCAGCCATGGCGGCTATTGCGGGCCCGCCGTGAAACCCATCGCGCTCAACATGGTGGCTGAAATCGCGCGGGATAGCGAAACGCGTGGCCTTCCGATCTCGGCGATCGGCGGCGTGACGACCTGGCGCGACGCTGCGGAGTTCATCGCGATGTCGGCGGGCACGGTGCAGGTCTGCACCGCTGCCATGACCTATGGTTTCCGCATCGTCGAGGAGATGAAGACCGGCCTTGCCGCATGGATGGACGAGAAGGGCTATGCGACGATTGAGGATTTCCGTGGCCGTGCTGTGCCCAATGTGACCGACTGGCAGTATCTCAACCTGAACTACGTCACCAAGGCAAAGATCGATCAGGACCTCTGCATCAAGTGTGGCCGCTGCTATGCTGCCTGCGAAGATACGTCGCACCAGGCCATCTTCAACGAGAAGGATGGCAAGCGCCACTTCGAGGTGAATGATGCCGAATGCGTGGCCTGTAATCTGTGCGTCGAGGTCTGCCCAGTGGACAATTGCATCACCATGGTTCGCCAGACCGAGGGCACCGATCCCCGCACCGGCCGCAAGATTGATCCTCAGTATGCGAACTGGACGACACATCCCAACAACCCCATGGCGTTGAAGGCTGCGGAGTAGCCGCATTCCGGTTGCATGTTCTGTGTGGCAGGCGGCGGCCGGGCATGACCGGCCGCCGTGCTCTTGCCGCTGAGCGAAGAACGGGTTAAAAGGCTTATCATGCATGGCTCGCCTCCCAGTGCGCTCCCCGATGTGTTGCAACGATGCGACCACTGTTCCGTGCGTCATCAGGCCGTTTGCGGCGCCATGGACGACACGCAGGTGCGCAAGCTGGCGCAAATCGCCCACCGCAAGAAGATCCCCTCCGGCCAGACCATCATCTCCGATGAGGAACCGGTGGACTTCTTCGCCAATGTGATTTCCGGCGCGATCAAGTTGACGAAGACACTCCCCGACGGGCGCCAGCAGATCGTCGGCCTTCTCTTCGCGCCCGACTTCCTCGGCCGCGCCTATTCCAAGAACAATCCGTACACTGCAGAAGCCGCGACCGATGTCGAGATCTGCACCTTCCCCAACGCAGCCTTCGAGCGGCTGGTGTCGGAATACCCGGGCCTGCAGCAGCGCCTGTTCCAGCACACGCTGGACGAACTCGATGCGGCGCGTGACTGGATGCTGCTGCTCGGCCGCAAGACGGCGGAGGAAAAGGTTGCGAGCTTCCTCTACATGCTGGCGCGCCGCAGCCTCGTCACATCCTGCGCCCACAAGGGCGAGCCGGGAACGGCTGCCTTCGAACTGCCGCTGACGCGCGCCGACATGGCGGATTACCTCGGCCTGACCATCGAAACCGTCAGCCGTCAGCTGACGCGCCTCAAGACCAATCATGTCATCCGCCTGCACACCAACCGGCTTATCACGGTGCCCAGCCTGCAGCGCCTTGCGCAAACTGCCGGACAGGATGGCGCCGCGCCTTGATCGGCGTCAAGGAAGCGCCGCCTCTGCCAGATCATAGATTTCTGCAGCAATGAGAGGATGAAGCGATGAGTTACCGTACGATCCTTGTCTGCCTCAATGAAATCGGCCGCCTGTCCGAAACCATCGCGGCCGCGGTGCAATTGGCGCGAGATACCGGTGCGCATGTCTCGGGTCTCTACGTTGTGCCGGCCGTTCAGGTTTATCCCTCCGTCGGTTTCGAGGCCGCGCCCCAGGTCTTCGAGGGCAACCGCAGCTTCTTCAAGGACAATGCCCCGCGCGTGAAGCGGGCCTTTGAGGAGGCCTTGCGGCGTGAGGCCCTTGCGCATGACTTTCATCAGATCGACGCCACAACGCCGCTCATCGCGGATGAGGTTGTGGCGGCGGGCCGTGTGGCTGATCTCGTCGTGCTGTCCACCACCAACCCCGATGAAATCACCGGGGTGGAGCGTGACTTCGTCGAACAGGTCGTGATGTCGGTCGGGCGTCCGGTCATCGTGCTGCCGCACAAGGGCAGTGCCGAGCTGTCGCTCAATGAGATCGTCATCGGCTGGGACGGCGGGCGCGAGGCGGCGCGGGCCACCTTCGATGCGCTGCCGCTGCTGAAGAAGGCGGGCAAGGTGCGCGTGGTGCGCATCGACCCGCAGAAGGACCCCTCGCTGCGCGGCAGCGTGGCCGGTGCCGATCTGGCGGAGGCGCTCGCCCGTCATGGCGTCAAGGCCGAGGCGCAGGGCTATCCCACCGACGGGCTCGATGAAGGCCAGGCGCTGATGCGCTGTGCTGAGGATTCGGGAGCCGGGCTGATCGTGATGGGTGCCTATGGCCACAGCCGGCTGGCGGAGTTCATCTTCGGTGGCGCGACACGCTTCGTGCTCACCCGCATGGTGCGCCCCGTGCTGATGTCGCATTGAGGAGGGACAACGAACATGCTGACCAAGATTCGGCTTGAGCTGGCCCGTGACCATGACCATCCTGAAGGCTCCACCGCGATCGGCTATGAATTCGCCGCGCCGCTCGATGCCGGCGGGAAGATTGATTCGCAGGAGTGGCACGCGCGGCGCGAGAATTGCCGGGTGCGCCGTTTCCGCCCGGGAGAGGCTGATGACATCGGCCACCTGATCCGCAAGCCGGGCGGCAGCTGGGCATTCCACTACGACATCGAGTCGGACGAGGAGGATGATGAGTCCGGCTACCGCTTCGCCGACCATGCCTTCACGCCTGGCGAATATGTCTCCATTCGGGAAGACGGAACGCTCCGTACCTTCCGGGTGGTGCGGGTGCAGCCGGTTTAGTTCCCGCTTGCCTCTGGCTCTTCAAGCCGCTACCCATCGCGCCCGAATTCTCAACAATTGGGGCGCATAGACATGGCGAGCTACAATCTGTTCCTGCTTCCGGGTGACGGTATCGGCCCGGAGGTGATGAAGGAAGTCGAGGCGATCATTTCCTGGTTTAATGCCCAGGGCATCGCCAGGTTTGAAACCGATCGCGGACTGGTCGGCGGCTCGGCCTATGATGCGCATGGCCAGGCGATTTCCGAAGCCGACATGGCCAAGGCCATGGCGTCGGACGCGGTGCTGTTCGGCGCTGTCGGCGGCCCGAAATGGGACAAGGTTCCCTATGATGTGCGCCCGGAAGCGGGCCTCTTGCGCCTGCGCAAGGACCTGGGGCTGTTCGCCAACCTGCGCCCTGCCATCTGCTACCCGGCCCTCGCCGATGCCTCCTCGCTGAAGCGCGAGGTTGTGGAAGGCCTCGATATCCTGATCGTCCGTGAGCTGACGGGTGGCGTCTATTTCGGCGAGCCCAAGACCATCACCGACCTCGGCAATGGCCAGAAGCGCGGCATCGATACGCAGGTCTATGAGACCTATGAGATCGAGCGCATCAGCCGGGTGGCCTTCGAGCTTGCCCGCACCCGCAACAAGAAGGTGTCTTCGGCCGAAAAGCGCAATGTGATGAAAACGGGTGTCCTCTGGAACGAAGTCGTTACCCGCGTCCACGCCGCCGAATATCCGGACATCCAGCTCGAGCATGTGCTGGCTGACAATTGCGCCATGCAGCTGGTGCGCTGGCCGAAGCAGTATGACGTGATCGTGACCGACAACCTGTTCGGCGATGTGCTCTCGGATGTGGCGGCGATGCTCACGGGTTCGCTCGGCATGCTGCCCTCTGCCTCGCTCGGCGCGCCGGACAAGGCGACGGGCCGCCGCAAGTCGCTCTATGAGCCGGTGCACGGCTCAGCCCCCGATATCGCGGGCACGGGCGCGGCCAACCCCATCGCCATGATCGCCTCCTTCGGCATGGCGCTGCGCTACTCGCTCGGAATGGGCGAGTGGGCGGACAAGCTGGACAAGGCAATCGCCGCCGTCCTTGCCAGGGGTATCCGCACCCGGGATATCGCCGGCGGCCAGCCCGCCAACGCGACCACCAGCCAGATGGGTGCGGCGATTCTCGATGAGCTCAAGAAGCTCGCCTGAGCCGCACGCATCACGCCACTCGTCATCATGCCCGGGCTCGGCCCGGGCATTTTTTTGCCGGGTGGCGGGAGGCTCGCCCGCGCCGATGAGGGGAGTGGCGACAGGCCTCAAAAACCTTGTTACTCTGAACCGGAACAGTGGGGGCAGCATGATCGATCTTCTGGTGAAAAACGCAGTGCTCACCGACGGGCGCAGGGTGGACATCGCCTGTGTGGGCGGCCGGATTGCCGAACTGGCACCCGCCATCAAGGCTGATGCCCGGAAGGTGATCGATGCCGCAGGTTATCTCGTCTCGCCGCCCTTCGTCGATGCGCATTTCCACATGGATGCGACGCTGTCGCTCGGGCTTCCGCGGTACAATGCCTCTGGCACGCTGCTTGAGGGCATAGCCGTATGGGGCGAGTTGAAGCCGCTCCTCACCCATGAGGCGGTGATCGAGCGCGCGCTGCGCTATTGCGACCTCGCGGTCAGCCAGGGCCTGCTCGCGATCCGCACCCATGTCGATGTCTGTGATGACCGGCTGCTCTGCGTCGAGGCGCTGCTCGAGGTGCGCAGGCGCATCGCGCCCTATATCGAGTTGCAGATCGTCGCCTTCCCGCAGGATGGTTTCTACCGTTCGCCCAATGCCAGGCAGAACCTGCTGCGTGCCCTCGACATGGGCGTCGATGTGGTGGGCGGCATTCCGCATGGCGAGCGGACCATGGCGGATGGTGCCGCAAGCCTGAAGGAACTGTGCGGGATTGCCGCCGAACGCGGGCTGATGGTGGACATCCACTGTGATGAGTCGGATGACCCGTGGTCGCGCCATATCGAAAACCTGGCCTGCGAGGCGCAGCGCCTCGGGCTTCAGGGCCGGGTTACGGGCTCGCACCTGACATCGATGCATTCGATGGACAATTATTATGCCTCGAAGCTCATTGGCCTCATCGCCGAGGCAGGGGTTCATGCCACGCCCAATCCCCTGATCAACATAACTTTGCAGGGCCGCCATGATACTTATCCCAAGCGCCGCGGCATGACGCGTGTTCCCGAACTCAGGGCGGCGGGTGTCAACATCGCCTTCGGCCATGATTGCGTGATGGACCCATGGTACCCGCTGGGCCAGGCCGACATGCTGGAAGCAGCCTCCATGGGCATTCATGTGGGGCTGATGACGACGCCCGGGGACATGGCCTGGGCCCTTGACGCGGTGACGGTGAACCCGGCCCGGACCATGCATCTCGAAGGCTATGGCCTGGAAAAGGGCTGCAAGGCCGATTTCGTGGTGCTGCAGGCCAGAAACCCGGTGGAGGCCCTGCGGCTGAAGGCCAACCGCCTGAAGGTGGTGAAGGGCGGCAAGGTGATTGCCGAAACCCCTGAGCGCCTGAGCACCCTCCATCTCGATACCCGCCCCGCAACGGTGAATGGTGCGGATTACGCGCCGCAGACGTGATCCAGGCTTTCCGTCTGCCATCGCGCCTTTGGGTGCGATGGCGGCCCTCACGCCAAGCAGGGGGACGAGGAGATATCTACCGCGGCCGCAGTCCCTCCACGAACAGCCTGATGAGCGTTTCTTCTGCTTTTTCCATCAGGTCCGGCGGGGTGCCGAGAATGGCATGTACCTGGGCGTCGAAATCGGCGTAGTGCTGGGTGGTGGACCAGATGGCAAAGATCAGGTGGTGGGGGTCGATGGGCGCCAGCCGCCCGGCCTCGGCCCAGCCCTTGACGATGGCGGCCTTTTCATCGACCAGGTTCTTGAGCGGCCCCTGGAGATAGGCGCCGATGGCGCCCGCTCCGTGCAGGATTTCATTGGCGAACAGGCGGGAGGCCTCGGGATTGTCGCGCGACAGGCGGATCTTGGCGCGGATGTAGCGGGTGATCTCATCCAGTGGTTCGCCAGCGGCATCCAGCCGGCGCAGCGGTTCCAGCCAATCCTGCAGCGTGTGTTCCAGCACGGCGACGTAGATGTCCTCCTTGCGCCGGAAATAGTAGAGGAGGTTGGGCTTCGAGAGGCCGCAACTGGCGGCGATCTGGTCCACCGTCGAGCCCCGGAAGCCATGCGCGGAAAACACTTCCAGCGCGGCCTTGAGGATCAGTTCCTCGTTCTGGGCCTGGATGCGGGTTTTCCTGTGGGCGGGGCCAGCCTGTGCCATTGTTACAGTTTCTTAATTCTTGATCAGATGGTCAAGAGCGGTTAGCGTCCGTCGAAAGAACAAGATTCATGAGGGGAGGAACACGTTGGCGGGCCCGGTGATTTCGGCACGCGAGCTAAGCCTCGTATTCCAGACGGCGGATGCGCCGGTCTATGCGCTCTCGAAGGTCAACCTCGAGGTGGAGGAGGGCGATTTCGTCTCCTTCATCGGTCCGTCCGGTTGCGGCAAGACCACGCTTCTGCGCGTCATCGCCGATCTTGAGCAGGCCACCGCCGGTTCCATCACCGTCAATGGCATGAGCCCGCAGGAGGCGCGCTTGCAGCGCGCCTATGGCTATGTGTTCCAGGCCCCCGCACTTTACCCATGGCGCACGGTGGAGAAGAACGTCGGCCTGCCGCTCGAGATCATGGGGTTCGACAAGGCAGAGGAGCGAATCGCCCGCAATCTCGAGCTTGTGAACCTCAAGGGTTTCGAGAAGAAATATCCCTGGCAATTGTCGGGTGGCATGCAGCAGCGTGTGTCGATTGCCCGCGCGCTGGCCTTCGACCCCAAGCTCCTGCTGATGGACGAGCCCTTCGGCGCGCTCGACGAGATCGTGCGCGACAAGCTGAACCAGCAGCTCCTCGAATTGTGGGACCGCACCAAGAAGACCGTGGTCTTCGTCACCCATTCCATTCCCGAGGCTGTGTTCCTCTCCACCAAGATCGTGGTGATGAGCCCGAGGCCCGGCCGCATCATCGACGTGATCGAAACCAATTTCCCGCGCAACCGCTCGCTCGATATCCGCGAGACGCCGGAGTTCCTCACCGTGGCGCACCGGGTGCGGGAGGGTTTGAAGGCGGGCCATTCCTATGAGGACTGAGTGAGCGCCGCGCCCGCCATCGCCGCGAAGGCCCCGGCCCGCGAGGAGGGAACGGCCATCCCCGTGGCGGTGGTGTGCCTCGTCATCCTCATCGTCTGGTATCTCGCCGCCATTCCCATGAACTGGGTGGTGACGGGTCCCAAGGCGGAAGCTGCGGGTGGCGGGCTTGGCAATATCCTGTCCTTCTCGTGGAACGAAGCCCGCCCGGTCATCCCCGCGCCGCACCAGATCATCTTCGAATTGTGGAAGAGCGTCTTCGGCGTGGCACCCTGGATGCCGAAATCGCTCGTCTATCATGGCTGGGTGACGCTCTCCTCCACGCTGCTGGGCTTCGTGCTGGGCTCGCTGCTCGGCATCGCGCTCGCCATTGCCATCGTGCATGTGAAGTTCCTGTCGAAAAGCCTGATGCCATGGATCATCGCGTCGCAGACCATTCCCATTCTCGCGATCGCGCCCATGGTCATCGTCGTGTTGGGCTCGATGGGCTTCACCGGCCTTTTGCCGAAATCGCTGATCTCGATGTATCTGTGCTTCTTCCCCGTCACCATCGGCATGGTGAAGGGCCTCACCTCGCCCGAGGTGATGCAGCTTGACCTGATGCGCACCTACAACGCCTCCACCAGCCAGGTGCTGTGGAAGCTGCGGTTCCCGGCCTCCGTACCGTTTCTCTTCGCCTCGCTGAAGGTCGCCGTGGCGATTGCATTGACCGGCGCCATCGTCGGCGAATTGCCCACGGGAGCGGTCGCCGGCATCGGTGCCCGCCTGCTGCAGGGCTCATACTACGGGCAGACGGTGCAGATCTGGGCGGCGCTGTTCATGGGGGCCTTCATCGCGGCGGGGCTCGTATGGCTGGTGGGCGTGATCGAGCGCTTCACGCTGAAGCGCATGGGAGTCCGGCCATGACCTGGGGGCGCCTCACCGACATTCTCTATCCGGTACTGTTCGGCATCAGCGTGCTGATCATCTGGGAATCCGTGGTGAAGGGCTTTGCCGTGCCCGCCGTGCTGTTGCCCGCCCCGTCGGACATCTGGGCCAAATTCATCACCTCGCTCCCTACGCTGTGGGTCGATTTCGTGCAGACGGTCATCCGTGCTGTGATCCCCGGCTGGATCATCGGCTCCCTCTCGGGCTTCCTCGTGGCGCTTGTCTGCGACCGCATCCCGTTCCTGAGGCGCGGCCTGCTGCCGCTCGGCAATCTGGTGGCGGCGCTGCCCATCGTCGGCGTGGCGCCCATCCTCGTCATGTGGTTCGGCTTCGACTGGCCCTCCAAGGCGGCGATGGTCGTCGTTATGACCTTCTTCCCCATGCTGGTGAATGCCGTGGCGGGGCTTGAGGCATCGGGCCACCTCGAGCGCGACCTGATGCGCAGCTACGGTTCCTCCTGGTGGCAGACGCTGGTGAAGCTCAGGCTTCCCGCCGCCATGCCCTTCATCTTCAACGCGCTCAAGATCAACTCCACCCTTGCCATGATCGGCGCCATCGTTGCCGAATTCTTCGGCACGCCCATCGTCGGCATGGGCTTCCGCATTTCGACGGAAGTTGGCAGACTGGGGCTGGACATGGTCTGGGCCGAAATCGCGGTGGCTGCCATCACGGGTTCGGTTTTCTATGGTCTTCTGGTGTTCCTCGAACGCCGGGTGACCTTCTGGCATCCGTCCTACAGAAAATAGGCGGCAACTAAGGCAAACACAGAGGAGACAGGGAAGATGAAGAAATTTCTGATGGCGGCGGCGGCTTCGGCGGCGCTGCTGATGAGCGGTTCGGCGGCCATGGCGGAAGCCGTGAAGCTGCAGCTCAAGTGGGTGACGCAGGCCCAGTTCGCCGGTTACTACGTGGCCCAGGCCAAGGGCTTCTACAAGGATGCCGGCCTCGACGTGACGATCCTTCCGGGCGGCCCGGACATCAATCCGCAGCAGGTGCTGGCCGGCGGCGGCGCCGATGTCGTGGTGGACTGGATGCCCTCCGCGCTGGCCACCCGCGAAAAGGGTTCGCCCGTCGTCAACATCGCGCAGCCCTTCGCCAAGTCGGGCATGATGCTCACCTGCCGCAAGGACACGGGCATCACCAAGCCGGAAGACTTCAAGGGCAAGACGCTGGGCGTCTGGTTCTTCGGCAATGAATATCCGTTCCTGTCGTGGATGAGCCAGCTCGGCCTGTCCACCAATGGCGGCCCGGATGGCGTGACGGTCATCAAGCAGGGCTTCAACGTCGACCCGCTGATCCAGAAGCAGGCTGACTGCATCTCCACCATGACCTACAATGAATACTGGCAGGTGATCGACGCGGGCATTCCCGCCGACCAGCTCATCACCTTCAAGTATGAGGACATGGGTGTCGCCACGCTGGAAGACGGCCTCTATGTGAACGAGGAAAAGCTGAAGGACCCGGCCTTCGTCGACACCATGGCGAAGTTCGTGAAGGCCTCGATGAAGGGTTGGGACTATGCCCGCGCCAATGGCGACGAGGCCGCCCAGATCGTCATCGACAATGACGCCTCCGGCGCCCAGACCATCGAGCACCAGAAGCGCATGATGAGCGAAGTCAACAAGCTCACCGAAGGTTCCGATGGCACGCTGAACGTGGCCGCCGCCGATCGCACGGTCGACACGCTCATGAAGGGTGGTTCCGATCCGGTCATCGCCAAGAAGCCGGAAGGCGCCTGGACCTCTGTGGTCACCGACAAGGCCAAGACCCTGCAGTAACGGATGGGGCCCTTTCCCATTCCGGGGAAGGGCCCTTTTTATCCGCATTTTCGTTCGAGGAGAGAGCAGCCATGAGCACTTTGATCCGCGGCGGCACCGTCGTGAACCACGATCACTCCCAGCGCGCTGACGTGCTGATCGACGGCGGCAAGATCGTCGCCATCGCGTCAAAGCTCGAAGCGCCCGCAGGGGCCGAGATCGTCGATGCGGGTGGCTGCTACATCATGCCCGGCGGCATTGATCCGCACACCCACATGGAACTGATGTTCATGGGCAAGGTGTCGGCCGATGATTTCGAATGGGGCACCAAGGCGGGCCTCTCCGGCGGCACGACGATGATCGTCGATTTCTGCATTCCGGCACCCGGCGAATCGATGCTCGCTGCCTATCAGGCCTGGCGGCACAAGGCCGAGAAGGCTTGCGCCGACTATTCCTTCCACATGGCGGTGACGCAATGGTCGCCGCAGATCCACGATGAGATGGAAACCGTCGTCAAGACCTATGGCATCAACACCTTCAAGCACTTCATGGCTTACAAGGGTGCGTTGATGGTGAATGACGACGAGCTTTACAATTCCTTCCGCCGCTGCGCCCAGCTTGGCGCCCTTCCGCTGGTCCATGCCGAGAATGGCGATGTCGTCGCACGCATGCAGCAGGATCTTCTGGCGCGCGGCGTCACCGGCCCCGAAGGCCACAGCTATTCGCGCCCGCCCGAGGTGGAAGGCGAGGCGGCGAACCGCGCCATCATGATCGCCGACATGGCGGGCTGCCCGCTCTATATCGTGCATGTGTCCTGCGAGCAGACGCATGAGGCGATCCGCCGTGCCAAGCAGGCCGGCCAGCGCGTCTATGGCGAACCGCTCGTTCAGTATCTCGTGCTCGATGATTCCGAATACCAGAACAAGGACTGGGACTATGCGGCGGGCCGCGTGATGAGCCCGCCCTTCCGCAACAAGAAACACCAGGATTCGCTGTGGGCGGGCCTGCAGTCCGGCACGCTCTCGGTCGTTGCCACTGACCACTGCTCCTTCACCATCGCGCAGAAGCGCAATGGCGTTGGTGACTTCACCAAGATTCCCAACGGCACTGGCGGCCTCGAGGACCGTATGCCCGTGCTTTGGAATTCGGGCGTGAATACCGGCCGCCTCACCAAGGAGGAGTTCGTCGCCGCCACCTCCACCAACATCGCGCGCATCCTCAACATGTATCCTC
>JBIIGF010000319.1:0-3692 GCA_044236665.1 Aestuariivirga sp.
ACTGGCGCCCTTGGCACTGCGCCCGGAACTGGCCCGCCTGCTGCCGGGCGCCTCGGACCTGCTTCACCGGCTTGCATCTCTTCCCGGCACACGCGTCGCCATCGTCTCGGGCCGTGCGCGCGATGACCTGCAAAGGCATTCTGGCCTCGGCGCGCCCATTCTGCTGGCCGGTTCGCATGGCGCGGAGCTGCCGGGCCTTGTCGCAGAGGGCGGCACGGAAATCCAGTCACGGCTCGACGCACTCGAAGCCGCGCTTTTCGAGATCTGTGCTGCATCCGCGGGGGCATGGCTGGAACGCAAGCCTCTGGGCATCGCGGTGCATGTGCGCGAGGCTGACCCGATCAATGCCGCGCGGGTGCTCGCGGCGGTGCGCGAAGGGCCGGCCCGCTGGCCCGCGCTGCATGTGACGGAGGGCAAGGCCATCATCGAGCTCTCCCTCTCCAGAAGCGGGAAGGGCAATGCGCTGCGCTGGCTTCGGGATGATTGGGGCACCAGTCCAAAGGTGCTCTATCTTGGCGACGACGTGACGGATGAGAACGCCTTCGGCGTGCTGGGCCCTGAGGATGCGGGGATCAAGGTCGGTGAAGGCCCAACTTGCGCGCACCACCGGGTGGGGTCGGAACACGCTGCACTCGCCGTCCTTGCCTTCCTGTGGCGGCGGCGGGCTTCAGGATCAGGCAAGTCCCTCGCGCCGCGCTGGCCAAGGGCCGCCTGCGAATGAGCACCACGCCTCGCAAACGGCGCGCAACGGCCAGCACCGGCGGAGCCAAGGCAGCGGATGGGGCAGCCGACGTCCTCTGTTACCTCGATCAGGGCTCTTTCGTGGGACTGCGCGCGCTTGGACGCCAGCCGGTGATTCATTTCACCTGGATCTTCGAGCAGCCACTCGATCGCACCGCCGCAGAGCGCCTCAACGAAGGCCTTGCGGAGGGGTTACTCGGGCGCCTGCTGCAGCGTTCTCCCCTGCCGTTCGGCCGTCACCGCTGGGTGAGAAACACCACACCCGCTCCCATCACCTGGTTCGACGATCCGATCCCCTTTGGGCGAGTGCACGCGTGGCGCGATTCGCTGCTGTCGCTGCCGGTCGATCCGGAGCACGGACCGGGCTGGCGCATGGCGGCACAGGTGCTTGAGGGTGGCGGCGCGGCGCTTTCGCTGCTGATTTCCCACACCATCGCAGACAGCGAAGCAGCCGTTCAAGCAATCGCCGATGCGGCGGCGTCGCGGCGCTTCGGCCATGAGTTCCCGGCTCCGTCCTCACGATGGTCTCCGGCGAGATTCGCCCGCGACGGCCTCGAAAGCCTAAAGGCCATGCCGGATGCCGGGCGTGCCGTTGCAGCCCTGCTACGGCAGATGCGCCAGGGCAGTAGCATCGCGGCAGGATCTTCCGCCCCGCCACCGCGCGGCAACACGCAGGCGCCTGATCGAGACGCCACTGTCCCGCTGCTGCAGGTCTTGATCGATGCTCCAGCCTTCGCCTCCCGGTCTGCTGATCTCGGCCTCATGATCAATGTCACCATTGCCGCATTCGCGGCGCGGCTCGCCTTCCGGATGGGCCGGGTGGATGGTGCAGGCCGCGTCAAGCTCGTCCTGCCTGTGAGCGACCGGCAACCGGGTGACCGGCGCGGCAACGCGTTGCGGTCGATGACTGTCATGGCCGACCCGGAAGACAGCCTCAGTGAACCAGCGAGGCTGCAGCGGGCCTACAAGAGCGCGCTCGTGTTGCTGCTGCGCGAAGGCAATGATCTTTCGGCGCTGCTGCCGTTGGTTCCTTACATTCCCTTATGGCTGGCGCGCCATATGGAGCGCGCCGCGCTCGGGTCTGACCTGCCTGTCGGCTGCAGCTTTCTTGGTGAACTGCCGCCAGAACTGAGCCGCCCCTGCGGTGAGGCGTCGCTACTCTTTATGTCGCCACTGGAACGCTTCACCGCATCCGCACTTCAGGCGTTGGGCGGCCAGCTGTTTGTCGGCGGCTACCGCTTCAACGGCTATGTGATGTTGAGCGTGGCGGGCTATGTGCCGGGCAGCGTCACTGGCCGGAATGACTTGATGCCATTGGTGCAGGGTGCGCTCGCCGACATCGGACTTGACGGCAGGGTGATCTGAGGACACCCAGCGCAAAACCGCGCCGCCACGCCCGAAACCTTACGCCGCGCGCAGCGCGTCGACGATGTTCATGCGGGCCGCGCGCACGGCAGGCAGAAAGCCGCCGAGACAGCCCATGACAAGCGCGAAGGCGAGCGACTGAAAGACGATGCTGGGGGTGAGCACAAAGCTGAAGGCAAGCTCGGACAATGTCGCCCAGTTCAGCGTGGTGATCTTCACCAGCGTCATCAGCGAGGCCAGAGCAATCCCGACGGCCCAGCCGGCAAAGCCAAGCAGCATGGCTTCCGCGAGGAATGCCAAAAGGATGCTCGAGCGGCGGAATCCCAGGGCACGCAGCGCACCGATCTCGCGCTTGCGGCTTGCCACGGCCGCATACATGGTGATGGTCGCGCCGATCACCGCACCCAGCGAGAACAATGCGGAAAGCGTGATCCCAAGCATCTTGATGAAGCCCGAGAGCATGCGCGACTGCTCCTCATAAAAAGCGCGCTCACGCTTCGCCTCGATGGTGAGGCGGGGGTCTGCCTCAAGCCGTGCCTTGATTTCATCAAAGCTCCCGCTGTCAGCAAGGCGGACCACGACCGAGGAAAAGGCGTTGCGCCGGAACGACTGCATCAACTGCCCGCTGTCACCCCAGATTTCGGAATCAAACCCGCTGCCGCCCGCGTCGAAGCGGCCAACGACCTGCCAATCGCGTTGCGCAAACCTGACGGTCGACCCGATCTCGAGCCCTTCGAACCGCCCGGCCAGCGCATCGCCGATCACGATTTCCGTCGAACCCGGACGGAACATGCGTCCTTCAGCAAGCTTCACCTGCGGCCGAACGTCGAAAACGCCGGGTCCCACGCCGCGGATCAGCACGTTGCTCATCTTGGCCGCGCCACGAATGGGCAGCGCGACCAGTACGACAGCCTCCTTGGAGACAATCGGCATGTTGTCAGCTCCGGTCACCACCTCAGGCTGGCTCTCGATGATACCTGCCTGCTGCCGGTCCACCATGCTCTGGATCTCGACTTCCGCCGCGCGGCGCACGAAGATCACATTCTGCTCGTCGCCGGTGGCCACCAGCGTCTGCCTGAGGCCAAAGTCGAGCATGAGAACCGCGGCATAGACGAAGACCACGAGCGACATGCCCCCTGCGGTGAGCGCGGTGGTGAGCTTTCGCACACGCAAGTTTCGCAAGCTGTAGGCAAGCAGCAACGGCATTCTCACCCCACCGCCCGCAGGCCTTCGACGACGCTGACACCGGCCGCGCGTCGCATCGGGAAGAGCGCAGCAAGAATGCCGACAGCCAGTGCCGCAGCGGCCTGCATCGCAACAGTGGTGCCACTCACGAACAATGTGGGAAACAGCGTAGCCGTCATACTGCCAAGCTGCGCGGTAAAGACCGGGGTCAGCAGGATGGCGGCCACGCCGCCGGCCAGCGCAATCAGCATGGATTCGCCAAGGATCAACCGCGCCACATAGCCGGGACCGAAACCAAGCGCCTTGAGTGTCGCATATTCAGAGAGCCGTTCGCGCACCGTCAGCGCCATGGTATTGGCCATCACAGCCAGAATGATGAAGATGACCACAAAGGAAACCAG
>JBIIGF010000320.1:0-3677 GCA_044236665.1 Aestuariivirga sp.
GGCAGTTGCTCCAGCAGGCTGGTCATGGGGCTTCGGTTCCTCTCGTTTTATATCAGGGCAGGACATACCACGTTGCTTTGCCGGTGCCGTGGCGGACAAGGTGGCCTTGTTCCAGCAATCGTTTGAAGTGTTCTTTCAGTGTGTTACGGCTGGCACCCGTGGCGCGGATCATCTCACCGATGGTGATGCGACCGCGCTTGCGCGTTTCATCGATGATCTGGGCGGCCAGTTCAGGCAAGGTGGTCATCATCAGCTTTTCACGCTCAACCTTTTCGGCTAGACGGCGCTTCTGCTGCTGCACAGCGCGCATGAAAAACATAAGCCAGGGCTGCCAATTCGGGGCTTCGGTCCGGATAGTGCCCTGCGTCTGCCGCAAGGCCAGGTAGTAGCCTTCTTTGCTGCTTTCAATCACGGATTCAAGCGAAGAATACGGCACCCAGGCATAGCCCGCCTGCAACAGCAGCAGGGTGGTCAGGACGCGGCTCAAGCGGCCGTTGCCGTCCTGGAAGGGGTGGATTTCCAGGAAGGTGACGATGAAGGCGGCAATGATCAGCAGCGGGTGAAGGCGCTTCAGCGCGCGGGCATCATTCAACCATTGGACCAGCTCGGCCATACGGCGGGGGGTGTCGAACGGCGTGGCAGTCTCGAACACGATGCCGATCATGGTGCCCGCGGCGTCAAAGGCTGCCACGTCGTTGCGCAAGGTCTTGTAGTCGCCACGGTGCCGCTCGTCCTTGTCGCTGTGCCGCAGCAGGTCGCGGTGAAGCTGTTTGATATGGTTTTCCGTAATGGGAATGTCGGCCCATGCGTGGAAGACGGTTTCCATCACCTCGGCATAGCCGGCAACTTCCTGCTCGTCGCGGGTGCTGAAGCGTTTGATTTCCAGGTTTGCCAGCAGGCGCTCAACCTCTCGGTCGGTCAGCTTGCTGCCCTCGATGCGAGTTGAAGAGCCGATACTTTCGATGGTGGCGACGTGGCGCAGCGCCTTCAAGCGCTCAGGCGCAAGGGTTCCAAGGGCGCGCCATGCACCTTTGAATTCATCAACCTCGGCAATCAACGCCAGCAGCTCCGGCGTGATCTGAATTGTGTCGGTTTTCAGCATCAGGCTATCCTCGTCACCCGCATTTACACCCACATTCAGCCAAAAAATCCAGCTAGAAACACACCCATATTCGTCCATATGTTTTTTTTCATCCATGTCCCTCTTGGTAGCTTTGGGTATTCTGCCAAGGCAGGGCGTTTGGCGTCCTCGTATCGCCGCCCGGCGAGCCTCTGCGCTGGGGCCGCAGAGGCCAACCTTGCCGCTGCGAGAGAGCGTGCCGAAAGGCCTATTCAGAGACGATGGAAAGCCCATTTTCGGCTTAGCGTAGGTTTCCGCCCTCTCCCGCAAACGGCTTTATCTCCATTATCGCAATTCGAAGATTTTACCCTTGTGGGTCGTTGCGATTTGGTTGACCTGAGCGCCGTTCGCCGCATCCGGCTGTCCGCCCCAAAGGTTCCGCGCGCCATCGAGGACGCTCATCCCGAGAGCCTTTAGTAGCTCTCGCTCGGTTCTGGGCGGGGGGTGATCAAAGATGAGAATTAGCCATTTTTGCCCAGCTTGAACGGTTGGCAATTCGCCGTCTTCACGGTCGCCTGCAATCCGCATCCAGTGCTTCATCACATCAGCATGTTCGGCTTTTACCCAGCCACTGATTTGAACGAACCCCTCTCGTTTGAGCCGTGCGACATAGGTCGGTTGCCGGTCATTGATCATGTTCACACTCCGCCGGAAGAGCCGCCGTAACTTGTCACTAGTGACAAGTTACCATAAGTGCGCATTTCTCTGAACCTGTCTGTTGTGCGGTGTTGGGATTGAACGTTCTTTGCCCAGGAAAACAGCGGTCATCGCTGCCGTGAAGGAACGTCGCGTGAGCGACGTATATACGCGCCTACTATCGAAACTGGGACGAAACGCCTGTTAGGAGCTGCTGTTGTTGGCCCAAGTTGGAATGCCGAGAAGTGGCAACCAGGTGTGATCGTGAAGCGCCCGCCTCTAGCGGGAAGATGTGGCGGTCAGGACGCTGGCTAATGCGGACTGAACCGCCCCGAGTTTGCCGGAGACCCCAACTCGTGAGAAGTAGGGTCTATGACAAGCAAGACGACGAACAAGTTTTCTCCTGAAGTCCGCGCCCGCGCCGTTCGGATGGTGACGGAACATGAAGCCGAACACTCATCGCGCTGGGCTGCTGTTTCATCGATCGCGGCCAAGATTGGCTGCTCGGCACACACGCTCAATGAATGGGTGAAGAAGGCCGAGGTCGACAGCGGCAAGCGGGCAGGTCTGCCAAGCGACGTGGCGGAAAAAATGAAGGCTCTGGAACGGGAGAACCGCGAGCTTCGTCAGGCGAACGAGATTTTGCGCAAAGCCTCGGCGTATTTTGCCCAGGCGGAGCTCGACCGCCCACTGAAGCGATGATTTCCTTCATCGACGAACACCGCTCGGTGCTCGGGGTCGAGCCGATCTGCAGACTGCTGCCGATTGCCCCGTCCACCTATTATGAGGTTATCGCCAAGCGCACAGACGTGGACCGCCTATCGGCCCGCGAACGGAATGATATTGCCATGAAAGTCGAGATACGCCGGGTGTTCAACGAGAACTTCCAGGTCTATGGCGTGCGCAAAGTCTGGCGGCAGTTGCAGCGAGAAGGTTACGACATCGCCCGCTGCACCGTCGCTCGGCTTATGAGAATGATGGGGCTTCAAGGCGTCATTCGCGGCAAGCCAGTCAAAACCACCGTGTCGGACAAGTCCGCTCCATGCCCGCTAGACCGGGTGAACCGACAGTTCTTCGCTCCAGCGCCGAACATGCTGTGGTTATCCGATTTCACCTATGTCGCGACCTGGCAGGGCTTCGTTTACGTGGCCTTCGTCATTGATGCCTTCGCCCGCCGTATCGTCGGTTGGCGGGCAAGCCGAACGGCCCATGCGGGCTTTGTGCTCGATGCCCTCGACCAGGCGCTTCATGATCGGCGGCCCGTCAAACGTGGCGGGCTGGTTCATCATTCCGACCGCGGCTCGCAATATGTGTCCATTCGCTATTCCGAACGGCTGGCGGAGGCGGGCATCGAGCCGTCTGTCGGAAGCGTTGGCGACAGTTACGACAATGCTCTCGCCGAAACGATCAACGGTCTTTACAAGGCAGAGGTCATCCATCGGCGAGGACCATGGCGCAACTTCGAAGCCGTGGAATTCGCCACGCTCGAATGGGTAGATTGGTTCAACAACCGCCGTCTTCTGGAGCCAATCGGCAACATACCGCCAGCCGAGGCCGAAGAACGATACTACGCCATGCTGGACGCACCAGCCATGGCCGCATAACTTAAACCAAACGGTCTCCGGCAAACTCGGGGCGGTTCAGACAACGCACAGGGAAGGAGCCCGAGTCTCGTCACGACAACGCCGCTGAAGCCGGTCGAGCTCGTGGTGGCCATATCCTCTGCGGTGGTCTGACGGTCGTCGCTCTCGGTCCGTGTAAGGCGCTGGGTCGCGACTGGTCGGTGTGGCGTCTCTTCGGGTGCCGGGGCTCGGGTCTCAGCTCCCCGCGCATGTTCGACTGGCTCCGCCCCTTCGGCCCTATTCCAACAGGCCCCATCAAACACGCGCTAAAACCCCGCAGGAAGGTCTAAGGGCACCCT
>JBIIGF010000322.1:0-3675 GCA_044236665.1 Aestuariivirga sp.
CGAGGGCCGCGCCCTGGCGGGCAGGATTGCGGAGGGCAAGGCATGAAGGTCGTTGCGGTCGATCAGGGCACCACCGGCACCAAGGCCTTCACCCTCGATGCGGCGGGCCGCTTCACTCCGGCCGCCAGTTTCGAGCACCGGCAGATCTACCCGGAGCCAGGCCTCGTCGAGCATGACCCGGAAGAATTGCTGCGCCATGTGACTGAGGCAATCGCCGCCGCCTCAGGCTGCGATGCCATCGGCATCGACAATCAGGGCGAAACCGTCATCGCCTGGGACGCGGCCACCGGGCGGCCCATTCACAATGCCATCGTCTGGCAGGATGCGCGCACCGCGCCGGTCACTGCGCGGCTGAAGGCCGAAGGCAGGGAAGCGCTGACCCTTGAGAAGGCCGGCCTGCCGCTTGACCCCTATTTCTCGGCCTCCAAGCTCCGCTGGTTCATCGACCATGTGCCGGAGGCAAGCGACCTCCTGAGGCAGAAGCGGTTGAGGCTTGGCACGTCGGAAGCCTTCCTGCTGGCCCGCCTTACCGGTCACTATGCCACCGATGTCACCACCGCGTCGCGCACCAGCCTCATGTCGCTCGACACCTTCCAGTGGGACGCGGAGCTGTGCGCCCTGTTCGGCGTTCCGGTCGAGTGCCTGCCGGAGATCCGCCCCTCGACAGGCCCCTTCGGCGACTACCGGGGTGTGCCTGTCACCGCCAGCCTCGTCGATCAGCAGGCGGCCTTGTTCGGCCATGGCTGCGCGCGGCCGGGTGATACCAAGATCACCTTCGGCACGGGCGCTTTCGCACTGTCCGTGGCGGGGGCGGCGCGCATTGACGGCGGGCGGTTCGGCATCCTGCCCACCGTGGCATGGCAGCAGGGCGCGGAGAGGCCCGCCTTCGCCATCGAGGGCGGTGTCTACAACGCGGCCTCCGCCATCAACTGGGCGAAGGGCCTTGGGCTGTTCGCCACTTATGACGACATCAATCGCTTCGCGGCCGAACCGGCTATCCTGCGGAACATCGCCTTCGTGCCGGCACTCTCCGGCCTGGCCTGCCCGCACTGGGACCGCTCCGCCGCAGGCCTGTGGATCGGGCTCGGCCTCGATACGACGAAATCGGATTTGATGCAGAGCGTGATCGAAGGCGTGGCGCTTCGCACCGCGGAGGTGATCAGCGCCATGGCGGAATTGCTGCCGGTGGGTGACACGCTGTCGGTCGATGGCGGCATGGCGAGGAACCCCTATCTCCTGCAAGTCCTCGCGGATGTGACGGGACGTGCCGTCACCGTTCCGTCCTCCACCGACCTCACGGCACTGGGAACCGCCCGCATGGCGATGCGGGGGCTGGGCCATGCCGATCTTCCCGATCTGCCGAAGCCCGAAACAGTGGTGAGGCCGGTGGGGACTTATGGCCCCGAGGCACGCAGCCGCTTCGCCACAGCGGTAACGCGCGCCCGGGGCTGGAAGGCGGATTAGGCCGCCAGGGGCTTGGCCGCTTCGCGGCGGCCGCTGCCAATGACGAGGCCTTCCGCGCCATCGAGCGCCGCCGGAAGGAGTTCGAGCCCGAGGAAGCGCGCGCGGTCCAGGGGGCCGGGCAGATGCAGGTCCGCCACCGGCCCATGCGTGAAGCCGAAGCGCGCGTAATAGGGCGCGTCACCCACCAGGATGATGCTTGCATGGCCGCGCGCCTTCGCCTCGGCAATGGCGTGGTTCATCAGCGCCGCGCCGATGCCCTTGCCCTGCTGCTTGCAGTCGACGCACAAAGGCCCCAGCAGCAATGCGCTTCCGGCCGAACCGGCGAACACGTCCCACAGGCGCAGCGTGCCCACGAGCTTGCCTTTCGCATCGACCGCCGTGAAGGCGAGGCCTTCCGACGGAAGGCGGCCTTCGCGCAGGCGTTCGGAGGTCTTGCGGCGGCGGGCCTTGCCGAAGGCGCGGTCAAGCAGGCGCTCGCGCGGCGCAATGTCGGCGGTGATTTCGGGGCGGATGGTGACCATGGAGACCTCCAGAGAGACAGAAGCCAAAACGAAGGATTGGATGTTCTTCGCCCGCCGTGAGGTGGGAGAAGGTGGCGCGCATGCGCCGGATGAAGGCCCTCCGCTGCAGGCATGATTCTGCAGCGGCGGCACCTTGCGGTGCCTGCCCTCATCCGCCCTGCCGGGCACCTTCTCCCACGCAAGGCGCGGGAGAAGGGGTTTTCGGGTGTCAGATGATGTAGGCCTTGAGCGGCGAGAAGCCGTTGAAGGCCACGGCCGCATAGGTCGTCGTATAGGCGCCAGTCGCCTCGATCAGCACCTCGTCGCCCACCGTGAGTGTCACGGGCAGGTCGTAAGGCACCTTCTCGTAGAGCACATCCGCCGAGTCGCAGGTGGGGCCCGCGATCACGCAGGGTGCCTTCGCGTCGCCGTCCTTCGCCGTCACGATCGGGTAGCGGATCGCCTCGTCCATCGTCTCGGCGAGGCCACCGAACTTGCCGATGTCGAGATAGACCCAGCGGTGATTGTCGTTGGCGTGCTTCTTCGAGATCAGCACGACTTCGGCCTTCACCACACCCGCATTGCCGACCATGCCGCGCCCCGGTTCGATGATCGTTTCGGGAATCGCGTTGCCGAAATGCTTGGTCAGTCCCTCGTGGATCGCGTTGGCATAGGCCCCCGTGCCCGGCACCTCCTTCAGGTACTTGGTCGGGAAGCCGCCGCCGAGGTTCACCATCTTCAGCGTGATGCCGCGCGCCTGCATTGCGTCGAAGATCGCCTTCGATTCAGCGAGTGCGGTGTCCCAGGCCTCCAGCCTGGTCTGCTGCGAGCCGACGTGGAAGGAGATGCCATAGGCCTCAAGCCCCAGCGCATGGGCGTGCATCAGCACATCCACCGCCATGGCGGGCTCGCAGCCGAACTTGCGCGACAGGGGCCATTCGGCGCCGGCACCATCGGTCAGGATGCGGCAGAACACGCTGGCACCGGGAGCGGACCGCGCGATCTTCTCCACCTCCTCGTCCGAATCGACGGCGAAGAGCTTCACGCCCAGCTGATGGGCGCGCGCGATGTCGCGCTCCTTCTTGATGGTGTTGCCGAAGGAGATGCGGTCCGGCGTGGCACCGGCGGCAAGCGCCATCTCGATTTCCGGCACCGAGGCGGTGTCGAAGCACGAGCCCATGTCAGCGAGGAGCTTCAGCACTTCCGGCGCCGGGTTGGCCTTCACCGCATAGAAGATGCGGGTGTCGGGCATGGCGCGGGTGAAGGCACGGTAGTTCTCGGCGATGACCTCGAGATCGACCACGAGGCAGGGGCCCTCGGGGCGGGTGTCGCGCAGGAAGTCGAGGATGCGGGCGGTGGCTGCCATATGGGTATCTCCCGGAATCAAGAAATGCGTTGCCAATGTCGGCAGGATGACAGCCGCCCCACGCGATGGAGACGTGGGTACGCTTTCGTCCTGACTGACGTTTCGCCTTGGCTTGACCGGGAAAGACCCAATCGCACATGGGGCAAGGATAGTGGTGCCTCTCAGTAACCCCGGCCTTTGGAGGAGCCGGCAGAGACCAAAAAGCCCGCACCGTCGTTGCTTTGGGGAAATCCTTGAGGCACGTGCGACTCTGGGCGCGCGCTATATGTTTCTGTTCGCTGTCACATGCAAGAATTTTCTTGGCCGCGGGCGGATTTTTTCCGCAAGCGTGGGCAGCAGCCTTTC
>JBIIGF010000321.1:0-3675 GCA_044236665.1 Aestuariivirga sp.
GCCAGCGGGCAGCGCCCGGCGCCATCGAGCGCATCCGCATCAATCCCGAGACGCTGGAACCCCGCTACAAGGTCATCGGCGTCGACAAGTGGTCGGACGAGGAGGGCTTCGAGGAGGCGATTGCCGCCACCGGCGTGACCGGTATCTGCGGATCCGGCATCATTGAGGCGATTGCCGAGATGTACCTCTCCGGCGTCATCAATCAGGATGGCCTGATCGACGGATCACTCGCCGCGAGGAACCCACGCATCGAGGCCAACAGCCGAACCTTCAACTATGTGATCCGCGCTCCGCGCGAGGGCGGCAACGAACCGCTGATCCGCATCACGCAGAACGACGTGCGCGCCATTCAGCTCGGCAAGGCCGCACTCTATGCGGGCGTGCGCCTGCTGATGGACAAGCTCGGCATCGACCAGGTGGGCAAGATCAGGCTTGCCGGCGCCTTCGGCAGCCACATCGACGTCAAATATGCGATGATCCTCGGGCTCATTCCGGATTGCGACCTGTCGAAGGTGCAGAGTGCAGGTAATGCCGCCGGCACCGGGGCGCGCATCGCACTTCTCAACATGAAGGCGCGCGACGAGATCGAGAATGCCGTGCGCCGCATCGAGAAGATCGAGACGGCGGTGGAACCGATGTTCCAGCAGCACTTCGTCGAGGCCATGGCCATTCCGCACAAGACGGCCGCCTTCCCCAACCTCTCCGCCGCGGTCACGCTGCCACCGCCCAAGGAGATCATCTCCGCCAACGATGACGGCGGGGAGCGCCGCCGGCGCAGGCGCGGCTAGAGCTGAAACCGGGCGGCAAGGGCCATAAGGCCCGGCCGCTGCATCAGCCCGGCGAAGGCAAGGCTTACACCAAACTGATGATGTGGTCCGGCTCGGTCAGCTTACTTGGCCGCAGGAACCGCATGCCTGCTCGGCAGGCCGACCATGATTCCTTCGCTGCGGCGGCACTTGGCCTGACTGGCCGAGACCAGGAGATGTGATCGATTGCGGATCCAGATAAGCAAGATGGAGATTTTTACCTGCTACCAGTTTGCATCCTTGAGTATATCGATTGCATGCGGCAATTGCATCCGAACAACAACTTCTCGCATATGTTCTTGGCAAGTTATGAATTGCATCTGCAGAATTTGCGATGTAAGCAACTCATGTGGGTACCCTAGAAGAGCTTATGTTTCGGTTTGCTCTTCTTCATTTCAGCGAGAGGAACACACATGTCACTTTCGAACAGACAGGTTGCTTATCTGAACCGGATCATCGCGACGGCGCAGAAGATGCTGGCGACGGCTCATCTCGAGGACAGCCGCAGCGGCTCACGCAATGGCGTGAAGCGTCACCGCCGTTCGGCACTCGAAGCCCGCAAGATGCGGGAGGATATTCTGGCCAAGCGCGCCAAGGGGGTTTCGGCAGCGAAGCTGGCCGAGAAATACGGCGTAAGCACTGCCTATATTTACATGATCAAGTAAGCTGATCATGCGGATCGTGGCGGATCAATCCGCCACGATCCGCCTTAACGGTCTGGCAAACGATTTCTACCAACTTACCCTGTCATTCAACAGATTAGCCCAGGCTGAACATTACCATGCTGACTCCGCTGGCCGCCGTCCTGTCCCGCACCGGGCTTGATGCCCTTGTGCTTGTTCCCGGTGCCAACTTCCGGCGCGTGTTCGCCAAGGACTTTCACCAGATGGAGCGTCCGCTCGCGGTGATCGTGCCGCGCGAGGGGGAGGCGGTGGCCGTGGTGCCGCAACTCGAAATGGAATCCTTCAGGCCCATCGGCTTCCCCGGAAAGGTCTTCGCCTGGCGCGACGAGGCCGGCTACATGGGTGCCTTTCTCGGCGCGGGCGAGGCCCTGCCGACGTTGAGGAAAGGCGCGCGCATCGGCGTTGAAGGCCAGCGCATGCGCGTGTTCGATCTGTTTGCCCTGCAAAAGGCCCTGCCCGGCGCTGAATTCGTGGATATCCACGCCGAGATCTCGGCGATCCGCCTGCACAAGACACCCGCTGAGATCGCACTGCAACGCAAGGCCATCGCGATTTCGGAGGCGGCGCTGGAGGCAACGCTGGGCGAGATCAGGGTAGGCATGACGGAAACGGAGATCGAAGCCATCCTGCTGCGTAACCTGTTCTCGCACGGTGCTGACGGTCTCTCCTTCGCGCCGATCGTGGCGGCGGGCGATAATGCCGCGAAGCCCCATGCCCATGCGCGGCCGGACTACCACATCAAGCCGGGAGACGCGCTGCTCATCGACTTCGGCGGCACCCATCAGGGCTACAGCGCCGACATCACGCGCACCTTCTTCGTCAAGGAGGTCTCCGACTACGACCGTGCCTTCTATGAAACGGTGCTGGCCGCGAACACCAGGGGCCGCGAGGTATCCCGCGCGGGGCTGACCGCCTCCGACATCGACGATGCCGTGCTGAAGGTGCTGGAGCACTCGCAATTCGCGGCGTTCTGCCGCCACAAGACAGGCCACGGCCTCGGGCTTGATGTGCACGAGGCGCCGCAGATCATGCGTGGCAACCTGCAGGTTCTGGAGCCCGGCATGGTGTTCACCATCGAGCCCGGCCTCTACCGCGATGGCGAGGCTGGGGTGCGCATCGAGGATGATGTGGTGGTGACGGAGAGCGGCATCGAGTGCCTGACCTCCTTCCCGCGCGAGCTGCGGCTGGTTGGGTAATTCCTGCCTTTTCCCGCAGCAGCGGGAGCGGACGGCAGATGATTACCGCCGACCTGCGCCGGACACCTTCGTCATATCTTCTTTGCCATGCGCGGCGAGCACACGGCCTGCCAGATAGAGCGAACCGCAGATCAGGATGCGCGGGGCCGGAACGGTAAGCGAGGCCTGACGCAAGGCGGCATCAAGCGACTGCGCCGTTTCCGCCGCCAGGCCATGGGCCCGCGCGGCATCCGCCAGCACGTCGGCCGTCACTGCGTTTTCCTCTTCCGGAATGGTGATCGTCACGACGCGGCTGGCCACGCCGGCAAAGCAGCCGATGAAACTGCCCACATCCTTGGTATTGAGCATGCCCCAGATCAGCACCAGAGGGCGCGAATGCCGGTCATTCAGTTCGGAGAAGGCCTGTGCCAGCACCCGGCCCGCAGACGGGTTGTGCCCGCCATCGAGCCACAGTTCTGCTTCCGCCGGAACCAGTGCCGATAGCGCGCCCGGCCCCAGCTTCTGCATGCGGGCGGGCCAGGTGGTGGCTTTCAGCCCCTCCGCGATGTGATGCTCACTGATACGTGGATCGGCGAGGCAGCGGATGGCGGCGATGGCATTGCCGGAATTGTCGATCTGGTGGCGGCCTTTCAATTGCGGCAGCGGCAGGTCGAGAAGGCCATCCTCATCCTGGAAGACGAGGCGGCCGTGCTGTTCATAGGCCTGCCAGTCCTGCCCGGCGATATGGAGTTCTGCCCGCACCCGCTCACCTACGCGGGTGATCTCGGCGCGCGCCTCATCGGGTTGTGCGCCGATGATGGCGGGCCGCCCACGCTTCAGGATGCCCGCCTTCTCATGCGCGATCAGCGTCAGCGTATCGCCCAGATATTGCTGATGGTCATAGTCAATGGTGGTGATGATGGAGAGTGCAGGATTGTCCATCACATTCGTCGCATCGAGCCGGCCGCCCAGCCCCACTTCGAGGATCAGGTAATCGGCGGGCGTACGGCT
>JBIIGF010000323.1:0-3662 GCA_044236665.1 Aestuariivirga sp.
AGCCCATAGCAGCGTGCCGACGAAGATGCCGGAGAGGATCATCAGGCCGCCCATGGTTGGCGTTCCCTGCTTCTCCACGATGTGGCGCTGCGGCCCGTCGCTCCGGATCGGCTGGCCCCGGCCCTGCTTCACCTTCAGAAGCGAGATGATGCGCGGCCCGAACAGGAACACAAAGATCAGTGCCGTCATGATGGCAAGGCCCGTCCGCGTCGTCTGATAGCGGAAGACGTTGAAGACCGAGACTTCGTCAGCGAGGCTGGTCAGCAGAAGGTAAAGCATCAGGTCTCCTTGGCGGACGGTGGGCAGGCCGCCCTGATTGCCTCGACGAGCGGGCCCATGCGGCTGCCGAGCGAACCCTTGATCATCACGACGTCGCCGGGCCTCAGGGCCTTGAGAAGCTGCTCGCTGAGGCCTTCCGAGGTCTCGGCATAAGCACCGCGCCGCCCGGCGTCTACGCGCGCCCAGAGATTCGCCATCAATGGGCCTGCCGCGTATAGGACATCCACCTTCGCGGCGTCCATCGGTTCAAGCAGCCCGGCGTGCAGCTGCGCGCTTTGCGTGCCCAGTTCCAGCATGTCGCCGAGGACCGCGATTCGCCGCCCGCCCTTGCCTGGACGTGACGCACCAAGCAGGCCCAGCGCCGCCGAAACCGAAGCCGGATTGGCATTGTAACTTTCATCGATCAGCAGCAGTTCCCCGCCATGAATCCTGAGGGATTCGCGCACCCCGCGTCCCTTGGCGGGGCGCGCCTCGGCCAGCGCCAGCGCGGCCCTCGCGAGGTCAGCGCCGGCCAGCCGTGCGGCGGCGAGAACGGCAAGGCTGTTCACCGCCATGTGCTCGCCCGGCAGGCCCAGCTTGTAGATGATGGTTTCACCCGACACATTCGCGGTGATGCAGCAGCAGTCGGCGTGGAGCGCCACGCGCTCCAGCCGTACATCGGCTTCAGGGTGCTTGCCGAATGACACGATGCTGGTGATGCCACAGGCGCGTGCCGCCGCGGCGAGCCTTTCAAAGTAAGGCGTGTCACGGCTGATGACGGCGTGGCCGCCCGCCATGGCGCCGGAGAAGATTTCCGCCTTGGCATCGGCAATCTCGTCAAGCGAGCGGAAATTGCCGAGGTGGCTGGCCGCAATCGTGGTGATGATCGCTACATGCGGCCTCACCATGCCAACGAGCGGCGTGATCTCGCCTGAATGGTTCATGCCGATCTCGAACACGCCGAAGGCTGTATCGCGCGGCATGCGGGCCAGCGTCAGCGGCACGCCCCAGTGATTGTTGAACGAAGCGGCCGAGGCATGGGTCTGCCCCGACGCCGACAGTGCGACCCGCAGCATTTCCTTGGTGGAGGTCTTGCCCACGCTGCCGGTCACCGCCACGATCTGGCCCGCACAGCGCGCACGCGCGGCGCGGCCCATGTTCTCAAGGCCGCGCAGCGGGTCGTCCGCCACTTCCAGAACCGGGCCCGCCGCCAGCATCTCCGGCGTCACGCGCGAGACGAGGCCAAGCCCCGCACCGGCCTTGAGCGCCGCGGCGACGAAATCATGCCCGTCGTGCCTGTCGCCCTTGATGGCGACGAAGATGTCACCCCGGCCCACGGCGCGGGAATCGATCGTCACCGCATCAAGCGGCCCTGTCACCTGACCATGCAGCCTGCCCTGCGTGCAGGCGATCAGTTCATCAACCGTCCACAGCGCCTCAGCCATGATAGTCACGTCCCTCCACTGCGGCCTTCACCGCTTCATGGTCACTGAAGGGCAGTACCTGCTTGCCGATCTTCTGACCTTCCTCATGGCCCTTGCCGGCCACCACCAGAACGTCACCCTGAGCGAGGCCTTCGACCGCCGCGCGGATGGCCTGCGCCCGGTTGCCGATTTCCGTCGCGCCCGGTGCTGCCGCCATGATGGCGGCGCGGATCGAGCCCGGTTCTTCCGTGCGCGGATTATCGTCGGTCACGAACACGCGGTCCGCAAGCCTGGTGGCGATTTCGCCCATGACCGGGCGCTTGGTGCGGTCCCGGTCGCCACCGCAGCCGAACACCACGACGAGGTGGCCGCGGGTATAGGGCCGCAGGGAGGCCAGCGTCTTCTCCAGCGCATCGGGCTTGTGCGCATAATCCACGAACACCGGCGCGCCGGACTTTGTGCGGGCAACCAGTTCGAGGCGGCCGCTCGCGCCCTTCAGCGATTGCAGCGCATGCATCACTTGGGCTTCATCGCCGCCCGTTGCCAGAACGAGGCCCGCCGCAATCAATGCGTTTGACACCTGAAAATCGCCCACCAGCGGCAGGGCCACCTGATGGCGGCGGCCCTTTACATCCACCGTGATATGCTGCCCCGCTGCATCGCGCACCACATCGATGACGCGGATCGTCTCGCCTGTCTGGCCGACCGTCCACACGTCAAGGCCGCGGGCGCGGGCGCGCCGCGCCGCCTCACGGCCGTGCTCGCTGTCGGCATTGATGACGGCCGCGCTGCCGGGTGCCAGAAGCTCCTCGAACAACCGCATCTTGGCGTCGAAGTAAGCCGCGACGGAGGGATGATAGTCGAGGTGGTCATGCGAAAGATTGGTGAATCCTGCGGCGGCCAGGCGCAACCCGTCGAGACGATACTGGTCGAGCCCGTGGCTCGAGGCCTCGATGGCGAGATGGCCCACATCCTCATCTGCCAGCGCCGCGGCGATTTCCTGCAGCTTCACTGCGTCGGGCGTGGTGTGCTCGAGTTCGATGGTGCCCGACGGCGACACGACGCCCACCGTGCCGAGGCTGGCGGCGCGGAAGCCCAGCGCGGTCCAGATTTCGCGTACGAAGGTGGCGACCGATGTCTTGCCGCTGGTACCGGTGACGGCCACGATGATGCCGGGCTGGCGGCCATGAAAGCGCGCGGCGGCACGCGCCAGCAACCGGCGCGGATTGTTCGTCGTGATGAGCGGGACGCCTGCCGCCTCAACCCCCTCGCCGGCAATCACCGCGACGGCGCCCGCTGCAACGGCCTGCGGGATGAAGGACGCGCCATCGGCATGGGCGCCCGGCAGCGCGGCAAACACGAAGCCCGGCTTGACGGCGCGGCTGTCGGCGGTGAGGCCATGAACAGCCAGCGCCTCGGCGCCGGGCGGCAGCGGCGCTTCACCTGCGATCAATGGTCCGAGCCTGGTGGTAGGGCTGCTCATCAATTGGTCTTCTTCTTCTTTTCCTGCTCTTCGAGCTTGGCAAGTTTCTGCAGGTCTTCGGGCGTGAACACGGGCTCCACGCCGAGCATGGGCGCAATGCGCTCGATGATCTTCCCGGCGGTGGGCACGGCATTCCAGCCCGAGGTGGCGAAGCCGTAGGTTTCCGGCGTGGCCTTCGGCTCATCGAGCATCACGAGGATCAGATATTGCGGATCATCCATCGGGAAGGCGCCGATGAAGGATGCCAGCCGCTTGTCCTTCGAATAGCGGCCGTTCACAACTTTCTCCGCAGTGCCCGTCTTGCCGCCGACGCGGTAGCCGATCACATCCGCCTTGGAGGCGGACCCCTCCTCGGCATTGAGCCGGAACAGATAGCGCAGCGTGGCGCTGGTCTCGGGCTTCACGATGGTCTGCGATGTCGCCAGCGCATCTTCCTCGCTGCGCTTGATGAAGGTGGGCGTCATCAGGTGGCCGCCATTGATGAGGCCCGCCACGAC
>JBIIGF010000324.1:0-3659 GCA_044236665.1 Aestuariivirga sp.
CCAGACCCCCACGGGAACCGGGGAGAGCCTTGCGACGTTACGGTCAAAGGCGCGGGTTGACTGGCAGCGGGGGCCCTCGGTGCCATCCATGTTGACGGGGAGGCCCAGCACAATGAGGCCGATGTTTTCCGCCGCGATGATGGCCAGCAGGCGTTCGGCATCCGCAGTGAACTTCTTGCGCACGATCGTTTCGATGGGGGTGGCGATCATCCGCGTCCGGTCGCTGGTGGCGACGCCGATGGTCTTGGTGCCGAGGTCGAGCCCCATCAACCGCTTGTCGGCGGGGATGGTGGAAACGGCGTCATGCAGCATCAGATCGGTGGCAGCCATGGGACTTCACCTAGCCGATCCGGGCCGGAGCGCAAACCGGCAACTTGCCATTCAGCCCCCTTGGGCCGATCATGGCGCCCTGATCTGAAGGAGTGCCTGCATGAAAATCACCTTCCACGGCCATTCGGCCCTCCGCATCGAAACCGGCGCATCGGTCATACTTGTGGACCCGTTCTTTACCGGCAATCCGGCTGCGGTGGTGTCATGGCAGGAGGCCGCCAAGGGCTGCACTCACCTGCTTCTCACCCACGGACACAGCGACCATGTTGGCGACTCGCTCGATATCCTGAAGGCGACCGGTGCCACCCTTGTATCCAATTTTGAGATATGTTCGTGGCTCAATGCCAAGGGTGCCGGGAACTACAGCCCCGGCAATCACGGCGGCCGCATCAGCTTCGATGATTTCGATGTGGTGTTCACCAATGCCTGGCACTCCTCGGCGGATATGGTGGCGGGCGCACCGGTCTACCTCGGCAATCCGGCGGGCTTCGTCATCGAGCCGAAGCAGGAGGCGGGGAAGACCATCTACATCGCGGGCGATACCGGTATCTTCTCCGACATGAAACTCATCAACGAACTCTACAAGCCGGTGATCGGGGTGGTGCCGATCGGCGACCGCTTCACCATGGGTGCCGACCAGGCGGCTTTCGCCTGCCGCAACTTCTTCGATTTCAAGACGGTCATCCCCTGCCACTATGCCTCCTTCAAGGGCTATGTCGATGCCGATGCCTCCAGGTTCCTGTCCGCCATGGGGCCGGAAGCGGGCCGGGTGAAGGTGATGGCGGCTGGCGAAACAGGCGAATTCTGATGACGCGCAAAGCCACGCCGCGCCCGGTGGGCGACATCGTCGACCCCAAGCCGCCGGGGTCCCGGCCGGACCGCCGCCCGTTGCATGGGCGCTTCATGCTGCTGGTGCCGGTATCGGCCCTGGAACATGGCCGCGATCTTTACGATTCCTTCCACGATGCCGATCCGCATGGCCATGTCTGGACCTATATGCCCTATGGCCCGTGGGAGAACTTCGAAGTCTTTGAGGCGTGGCTCAAGGAGCGGGAAGCCTCGCGCGATCCGTGGTTCTATGCCTTTGTCCGGCGCGATACCGGCAAGGCCTGCGGCATGGGCGCCTTCATGCGCTGCGATGCCCCGAATGGCGTGATCGAGATCGGCCATATCTGGATGTCTCCCGGCCTGCAGCGCACGCGGGAGGCCACCGAGAGCATCTTCCTGATGATCCGCCATTGCTTCGATGACCTCGGCGTCCGCCGCCTCGAATGGAAGTGCGATGCGCTGAACGCGCCCTCGCGCGCGGCGGCCGAGCGCTTCGGCTTCAGCTTCGAAGGGATTTTCCGCCAGCACCTGATCGTCAAGGGCCGGAACCGGGATACGGCGTGGTACGCCATTGTGGACAAGGACTGGCCCCGCATCCACGCCGCCTTCGAGGCCTGGCTGAAGCCCGGGAATTTCGATGCCCGGGGGCATCAGAAGGCGAAGCTGCAGGTGTCTTGAGCGAAGGCAGCCGGCGCCACCGTCCGGCCCCCCGGCCCGGCCCTCCGAACAAGGGGGGTGGGGAAGGAAGGGGCGCTGCCCAGCACTCCGCCGGAAACCCAAGTTGCAGGCGGGGTAAGCGGGTGCTATTCGGCGGCCACAGCTTTCCAGAGGATTGGATGAATGTCGGTCGATCATGCAACCGTGAAGCGGGTCGCTAGGCTCGCGCGGCTCAAGGTGAATGAAGAGGACGTGCCGCGGCTTGCGGGCGAACTGAACTCGATCCTCGGCTGGATCGAGCAGTTGAATGCCGTCGATGTCTCCAAGGTGGAGCCGCTCACCTCCGTCGTCACCATGAAGATGAAGATGCGCGATGACGTGGTGACCGACGGCCATTACCCCCAGAAGATCACCGCCAATGCCCCGGCCCAGGAGGATTCGTTCTTCATGGTGCCCAAGGTTGTCGAGTGACGGGATAGAGACCTACCATGACCAATCTCACTTCGCTCACCATCGCTGCCGCCCGTGACGGGCTGAAGAAGAAGCAGTTCTCGGCCGTCGAACTGACCGACGCCTATCTTGCCGCCATCGAACAGGCGCGCGTGCTCAATGCCTATGTGGTGGAAACGCCCGACAAGGCCCGCAGCATGGCCAAGACCTCCGATGCGAAGCTGGCCGCCGGGCAGGGCGGCGCTCTGGAGGGCATTCCGCTCGGCATCAAGGATCTCTTTGCCACCGAAGGCATCCACACGCAGGCCTGCAGCCATGTGCTGGATGGCTTCAAGCCCGAATATGAATCGACTGTCACCGCCAATCTCTGGCGAGATGGCGCGGTGATGCTGGGCAAGCTCAACATGGATGAGTTCGCCATGGGCTCCTCGAACGAGTCGAGCTACTACGGCAATGTCATCAATCCGTGGAAGCGCACTGGCTCCAACGCCGCGCTGGTTCCCGGCGGCTCATCTGGCGGTTCGGCTGCGGCGGTTGCCGCGCATATTTGCGCGGGCGCGACCGCCACCGATACGGGCGGCTCCATCCGCCAGCCGGCGGCGTTCACCGGCACGGTCGGCATCAAGCCGACCTATGGCCGCTGCTCGCGCTGGGGCATCGTGGCCTTCGCCTCCTCGCTGGACCAGGCGGGCCCCATCGCACGCGACGTGCGTGACTGCGCCATCATGCTGAAGTCAATGGCGAGCGTGGACCCGAAGGACACCACATCCGTCGATCTTCCCGTTCCCGACTACGAGGCGGTGATCGGCAAGCCCATCAAGGGGCTCCGCGTCGGCATTCCAAAGGAATATCAGGTGGACGGCATGCCCGCCGAAATCTCGGCGCTGTGGCAGAAGGGTGCCCAGTGGCTGAAGGAGCAGGGGGCGGAGATCGTCGAGATCTCGCTGCCCCACACCAAATATGCGCTGCCCGCCTATTACATCGTGGCCCCGGCGGAGGCCTCATCGAACCTCGCGCGCTATGACGGGGTGCGCTATGGCCTGCGCGTTCCGGGCGACGACATCGTGGACATGTATGAGAAATCGCGCGCCGCCGGCTTCGGCAGCGAGGTGAAGCGCCGTATCCTGATCGGCACCTATGTGCTCTCGGCTGGTTACTATGATGCCTACTATGTGCGCGCCCAGAAGGTCCGTACGCTGATCAAGCAGGACTTCGACCAGGCCTGGAACGCGGTGGACGTGGTGCTGACGCCCGCCACACCAAGCCCGGCCTTCGCACCCGGCGAGATCACCGATCCGGTGCAGATGTATCTGAACGACATCTTCACGGTGACGGTGAACATGGCGGGCCTTCCCGGCATCTCGGTTCCCGCGGGCCTCTCATCCGACGGTCTG
>JBIIGF010000326.1:0-3631 GCA_044236665.1 Aestuariivirga sp.
GAAAAGACTTGGCCGCCACCATCTTGCGGATACGGTCAGCGACGCGTTCGGCGGTGGGCAAGTCGGTTCCCGGCAGGACCACCACGAACTCCTCGCCGCCGGTGCGGCAGGCCAGATCAGTGCCGCGCACCGAACCACGGATGCGACCGGCCATTTCCTGCAGAACCCTGTCACCCGCGTCATGGCCATAGGTGTCATTCACCGCCTTGAAGAAGTCGACATCGAGCGTCAGCACCGAGAGAAGCCGGCCGCCATTGGCCGCCTCCTCAACGAGTTGCGGCAACTGGCTTTCAAGGTAGCGCCGGTTATGGAGGCCCGTCAGCGCATCAGTGACGGCCATTTCGATTGACGCGCGTACACTCGAGCGCAGGCGTTCGGTGTAGCGGAAGCGGCGGATCTGGGTGGCGACCCTCGCCTGAAGTTCCTGCTTGTCGATGGGGCGGATCAGATAGTCATTGACGCCCATGTCGAGGCCGCGCAGCAGGCGCTGGTGATCCTCGGCATCGACGATGATGAGAATGGGGGTCTGGCGTGTCGCCTCGGCCGTCTTGAACTGGGAACAGATGCGCAAGCCATCAACCCCATCCATGTCGAGATTGACGATGACCAGTTCAAAGCCAGGCTCTGTGGCGGCGAATGCTGCCATGGCCTGGCCTGCATCGGAAGCAATGCTGACCGCATGGCGCGGCGCGAGCGAAGACAGGATGCGTTCCGCCATGACCGGGCGGTTGTCGATGACAAGAACCCGGCCCGGATGCGAATCGACAACAGCGAGTTCGCCATCCACCAGCCGCAACGGGTCGCTGCCGGTGCGGGCGCGCAGTTCATCCGTCAGCATCTTGAGGCGCACAAGCCCCTTCACCCGGCAGAACAGTGCAATGTCGTTCACGGGCTTGGTCAGGAAATCATCCGCCCCGGCCTCAAGGCCCCTCACCCGGTCTTCCGGCTGGTCGAGGGCTGTCACCATCACGACGGGAATATGCTGGGTGGCGGGATTGGCCTTGATCCGGCGGCAGACCTCAAAGCCGTCCATTCCCGGCATCATCACGTCGAGCAGTACGATGTCGGGCTTCAGGCGCTGAACGGCTTCCAGCGCATCCGCGCCGTTCATCGCCGGCACGACATCGAAATACTCGGCCGCAAGCTTTGCTTCGAGCAGCCTCACATTGGCGAGGATGTCGTCGACGACCAGAACGCGCGCCGTCATGACGGCTTCTTCAGATAACTGTCGATGGTCTGGAGGAAACTGATGACCGAAATCGGCTTGGAGATATAGGCCTCGCAGCCGCCCTCCCTGATCTTCTGCTCGTCGCCCTTCATGGCGAAGGCAGTGACGGCAATCACCGGAATGGCGCGGAGTTCCTCATCTTCCTTCAGCCACTTGGTCACCTCGATGCCGGAAACCTCGGGAAGCTGGATGTCCATCAGGATCAGGTCGGGGCGATGCTTGCGCGCCAGGTCAAGCGCCGATAGCCCATCGCGGGTCTGGATCACCTGATAGCCGTTCGCCTCGAGAAGATCATTGAACAATTTCATGTTCAACTCATTGTCCTCGACGACAAGAACCCGCTTCGGCATGGCCGGTACCATTTCTGGCGTTCTGATGGATCCCGCCGACACTGACACGTTTGCACTCACCTGGCTCTGGCCACCACCAGCCACCGGACCCTTCCGGCGGCCCCACGGCGTCCGTCTCGAATGAACCCCATTTGTGCCGATTCCGGTAACCAACAGCTTAACCAAACACCATGGCTGTTCAATGAGGTTCAAGGGTGGTTAACTGGCGCGCATGATGCCTCCCAAGACACCCCGCAACTCCGAGGAAGCCGAAGTTGCCGCCCTGCAAGTACTGGGCTTTCTGGCCGCCGACCCCGAGCGGCTGCAGCGTTTCATGGACCTGTCCGGACTGGATGTGCAGGCGATTCGGGCTTCCGCCACGGACCCGGCCTTTCTGGCCGGGCTGCTCGATCATCTCCTGTCGGATGAAAGCCTGCTCTTGATCTTTGCCGAAGAACATGGCTTGAGGCCGGAACGCATTCAGGACCTTCGCCGCAAGCTGCCGGGAGCCTCACTTGATTTCTGACATCACCAAGGGTCAGCTCGCAACCCTTTCATTCACCGGCCGCCCGCTCGTCATCTGCGATGTGGACGAGGTGATCGTGCACTTCACACGCGACTTCGAATCCTACATCGGCGAGGAGGATCTGTGGCTCGATACATCGAGCTTCGCGCTGAACGGCAACATCAAGTGCCGGCGGACGGGCGATCCCGCCCCGGATGACCGCGTGATGGATCTGATCAACCGTTTCTTCGAGGAGCGCACCCGGCACATGCAGCCCATCGACGGGGCGATCGAGTCGCTTCTGCACATCGGCGACGTGGCGGATGTGGTGCTGCTCACCAACCTTCCGCACAGCGCGGGCGACCATCGCCGCGCCAACCTCGCGGGCCACGGCCTGCCCTTTCCCGTCATCACCAATTCAGGGCCGAAGGGACCGGCCATCAATCATCTGGTCAGCCAGACCGGAAAGCCTGCCGTGTTCATTGACGACAGCCCCCACTTCATCGCCTCCGCCCAGGAACATGCCCCGGATGTGCACCTGATCCATTTCCTGCATGACGAGCGCTTCGCCCGGCACATCGCGCCGCTCGACTATGTCTCGCTGAGGACCGACCGCTGGGACGAGGCGAAGCCCCATATTCTGGACCTGATCACCCGTCAGGCGGGATAGCCCCCGACAGCCAGCACACCATGGGTTTCAAGCACGGCTGTGAGCCGCGGCCGGGCGCGGACCGCCGCCGCATGTTTGGCGATGGCCGGAAACCGCGCGTGCAACGCCGCCTCGCTGGGCCGGGACCACAGCGTCAACATGAAGGCATAGAGGTCGAGCGCCGAAAATGCATCGCCCATCAGCCATGGCCCAGACAACGAGAGCTGGCGCGCGATCATCTCCCAATAGCTCTCGGCCCTCTCCCGCGCCCGTTCGGCAAGGAATGCATCCGCCTCATCGGTGTTGGTGTAGATGCTGCCGCCGAAGCTAAGGCTCACGGCCGGATAGATCTCGGTGCTCATGAAGTGCAGCAGACTCATGAAGTCGCCATAGTCGGGGCTGCCCAGCGCAGGTGACATGCCCTTGTCGGGATGGGCCGCAACGAGGAACGACACGATGGCCGCTGACTCATAAAGCGAACGCCCATCCGCAAGGCCCAGCGCCGGAACCTGGCCGAGCGGATTGATGTCCCGGAACGCGGGCGCCCGGACCTGATCCGCCGTCATCCAGATATTGGTATAGGGAACATCCATCTCCTCGAGCAGGCAGTGGATACCGAGCGAGCCCCAGGCCTTCACGTTGTAGAGTTTGTACATGCTTCCCTCCCGCCTGTAGCCATCCTGACCGGCAGTGTTCCCCATTTCACCGTAGCGCGCTAGTATTCAATGCATGGGTGAAGATGCTGCAACGCCGGGCTTCTGCCGCGACTGCTTTACAGCCGTGACGCGCAACGAACGCCGTTGCCCGGCCTGCGCCAGCCCCAGGCTGCTGCACCATCCGGAACTGCACAGCCTGTCCATCGCCCATATCGACTGCGATGCCTTCTATGCGGCAGTCGAAAAGCGCGACAGGCCGGAGTT
>JBIIGF010000325.1:0-3631 GCA_044236665.1 Aestuariivirga sp.
GGCGCGGCCCGCCACCTGCCCCAGTTCGGAAGGGTTGAGTTGGCGGTACTGGAAGCCATCGAACTTGCGGGTGGAGGCGAAGGCCACATGGTCCACATCCATATTGAGGCCCATGCCGATGGCATCGGTTGCCACGATGTAGTCAACGTCACCCGACTGGTAGAGTGCCACCTGCGCATTGCGGGTGCGTGGGCTGAGCGCGCCCAGCACCACGGCAGCACCGCCGCGCTGGCGGCGGATCAGTTCCGCCGTGGCGTAGACCATGTCGGCCGAGAAGGCCACGATGGCGGACCGGCGCGGAAGCCGCGTGATCTTCTTCTGGCCCGCATAGAGAAGCTGCGAGAAGCGCGGGCGTGACACGAAGCTCGTTCCCGGCAGCAGCTTCTCCAGAATGGGCCGCATGGTGGCCGCACCCAGCAGCATCGTCTCGTCACGGCCCCGGCGGTGCAGCACCCGGTCGGTGAAGATGTGGCCGCGCTCGAAATCAGCGCAGAGCTGCACTTCATCGATGGCGAGGAAGGGCACCTCCACATCGGTGGGCATGGCCTCGACGGTGCATATCCAGTAGCGCGCCTGGGCGGGAATGATCTTCTCCTCGCCCGTCACCAGCGCCACAGCGGCATCGCCGGCGCGGGCTCTCACCCGGTCATAGATCTCGCGCGCCAGAAGGCGCAGCGGCAGGCCGATCATGCCGCCGCCATGGCCCAGCATGCGTTCGACCGCCAGATGGGTCTTGCCGGTGTTGGTCGGCCCCAGCACGGCGGTCACGGATTTGGGAGAGGGCATGAAGGCAGCTTCACAAATGCTTTTCCGACACTTGGGACGCAGGGGGAGGGAGGTCAAGGATTTTTGCCCCGTTCTGAACCACCGCGTTAGGAAATGGAGCGAAAGCGGAACGAAGCTGGCCCGAATCGGAGCTTGCTTCAAATTCCACTTTTGTTCTTTTTCCCTGAGCCAGGGTTTCCGGGGCTTTTGCGGCAGCGGTGCGGCCAGCTGAGCCGGCCTGTTGAGCGGCAAGCCAGTCCTGAGGCCGGGTCCGGCGTTCATACTCTGGGGCGTATGGTTGACGAATTCTGCCCGGTGCCGCCCGGTTCGGCGGCCTCATGTTAACGAAGTGGATCAGGTGAGGAACGAATCTGGCCCGAATCGCTCCAGTGCCGGATTTCATGCTTTGTTCTCGCAAGATATGGTGGTGTTTTGGCCACGCACCCACAAGCATGGTGCCAATTCCTCTCCGCCGAGCTGTTAAGGCGGGTGTTGCGGGAGGTTCGCTGTTAACCTCCCTGTGCCGGAATGGTGCACGCGCTTTGCGCCAGGGATCAGCCGAAATCGGCCCTGAGTGACTTGACCGCCGATGCCGCGCCCATTATAGACCGCCCATCCGAGCCGGGGGCAGCCTGCCGTCCGGTCCCACATCTTATTTCTGGAGTAACGCCCATGGCCCGCCGTTGTGAGTTGACGGGAAAGAACGCCCTGGTTGGCAATCAGGTCAGCCACGCCAACAACAAGACCAAGACCCGCTTCATGCCGAACCTGTGCGACGTGAGCCTGATGAGCGAAGCGATGGGCCTGACCTACCGCCTGCGCATTTCGGCCATCGCGCTGAAGTCGGTGGAGCATGTGGGCGGCCTCGACGCCTATCTCCTCAAGGCTGACAGTGCCAAGCTGTCGGACAAGGCGCTGCGCCTCAAGCGCTCGATCGCCAAGAAGGTCGAGGCCTCCAAGGCCGCCTGATCTTCCGATCGGCATCAGATGTTCAAAAGCCGCTCCAACCGGGGCGGCTTTTGCGTTATGGGCTTGGGGCATGACTGATGCCGAGCCCAGCAAGCCCAAAGTCCCGTCCGGCCCCCGCGACGGCGCGCCGCGCGTTCATGGCTCCGCCACGCTGCGCAACGCCACGCTCGGCCGCTTCACGGAAGTGAAGGAGCGTGTGCAGCTTCTTGATTCCACACTCGGCGACTATTCCTACATGGAGCGCGACGCGGAGGCGATCTATGCCGGGATCGGCAAGTTCTGCGCCATCGCGGCGGCCACCCGCATCAATGCGTTGAACCACCCGACGGAGCGCATCAGCCAGCACAAGATCACCTATCGGCCGAATGAGTATTTCACCGGCGCCAAGCTCGACAAGGCGTTCCGCGCGGCACGCATCGCGCAGAAGGTGGTGATCGGCCATGATGTGTGGATCGGCCATGGGGCGACGATCCTTCCCGGCATCACCATTGGCCATGGCGCTGTGGTGGCGGCGGGCGCTGTGGTGGCGAAGGACGTGCCAGCCCATGCCATCGTGGCCGGCGTTCCGGCCCGCTTCCTCAAATGGCGCTTTCCGCCAGAGATCAGTGCACGGATCATCGCGCTCGGCTGGTGGGATTGGGAGCATGAGAGGCTGGCCACGGCCGTGGATGACATGCGGGTGATGAGCGTCGAGGCTTTCCTCGGGAAATACGCCTGAGGGCGGGGAAGGGGCCCTCATCCGCCCTTTGGGCACCTTCTCCCATTGCGTTGCAACGGGAGAAGGAAAACATCCCCACGCAATTCCTTCTCCCGGCACAGGTGGGAGAAGGTGGCCGTCAGGCTGGATGAGGGCGTCTTAGGCCCGCGCCCGCTTCTTCAGGATGGGGCGCCCTGCCGCCTTTGGTGCTGCGGGCTTTTCCGAGAAGAGCTCGGCGAGCTTCTCGGTCATCGCGCCGCCCAGTTCCTCGGCGTCCACGATGGTCACGGCGCGCTTGTAATAGCGCGTCACGTCATGGCCGATGCCAATGGCGATCAACTCGACGGGCGAGCGCTGCTCGATATCGTGGATCACCTGGCGGAGATGCTTCTCGAGGTAGTTGCCGGAGTTCACCGAGAGCGTTGAATCATCAACCGGCGCACCATCCGAGATCACCATCAGGATACGGCGCTGCTCGCGCCGCGCCAGCAGGCGGTTGTGCGCCCAGATCAGCGCCTCGCCGTCGATGTTCTCTTTCAGCAGGCCTTCGCGCATCATCAGGCCGAGGTTGCGCCTTGCGCGCCGCCACGGGCTGTCGGCGGATTTGTAGATGATGTGGCGCAGGTCGTTGAGGCGGCCGGGGTTGCCGGGCTTGTTGGCCGCCAGCCACTTCTCGCGCGACTGGCCGCCTTTCCATGCCCTGGTGGTGAAGCCCAGGATTTCCACCTTCACGCCACAGCGTTCCAGCGTACGGGCCAGAATGTCGGCGCAGGTGGCAGCGACCGTGATCGGGCGGCCGCGCATCGAGCCTGAATTGTCGAGCAGCAGGGTGACCACCGTGTCGCGGAAATCCGTATCCTGCTCCACCTTGAAGGACAGCGGGTGCATGGGGTCGATGACGACACGGGTGAGGCGCGCGGCGTCGAGCACGCCTTCCTCGAGATCGAAATCCCAGGAGCGGTTCTGCTGCGCCATCAGGCGGCGCTGCAGGCGGTTGGCAAGCCGTGCCACCACGCCCTGCAGGTTTGAGAGCTGCTTGTCGAGATAGTTGCGAAGTCTGGTCAGTTCCTCTGCGTCGCAGAGTTCTTCCGCCGAAATCTCTTCGTCGAACTGGTTGGAGAAGACCTTGTAGAAATCCTCGTTGGAGAGCGATGAGAAGGGCAGCTGCGGCCGGAATGGTTCCTCGCCTTCGGTTTCCTC
>JBIIGF010000327.1:0-3624 GCA_044236665.1 Aestuariivirga sp.
ATCTCCCCGGGCTTCACCTTCAGTGTCACGTCGTCATTGGCCTTCAGCGTGCCGAAGACCTTGGTGACGTGAAGGGCCTCGAGAAGATATTCCATGCCGTCAGCCTGTATTCCGAACGGGCAACATGCCTTGGGTTGCGCGGGCTGACAATGCCTCATCAAGCGCAATGATCTGGTGAGCCACAGAAATCGCAATGGCAGCGGGCAGCTTGGAGCGGATGCCACCGGTTCCGATGGGGCAGATCATGCCGGAAACCCTGTCTTCATCGATCCCCGCCGCCCGGAGGCGCTTTTCGAATCGGGCCCGCTTGGTGGCACTCCCGATGACGCCCAGACGGACGATACGGGGGTTCTGCAACGCTGCGTTGACGATGCTGAGATCCAGCGCATGCGAATGGCTCATGACGAAGGCGAGCGCGCCCTCCGGCGCGGCGGCCACCGCCGCCAGCGGATCGCCGGCAAAGCAGGTCACGTTCTGGGGCACCGCACCGGGGAAGGATTCGGGCCGCGGGTCCGCCCAGGTGACATCATAGGGCAGTTGCGCCAGCGCCAGGATCAGGGCGCGCCCCACATGGCCCGCGCCAAAGATCAGCACGGCGCGGCGCTGCTCGCCGAAGCTCTCCTCACCGGACTGGCCCGGCAGGCGGCCGCTCAAGCTGAACGGCCCTGAGGCCTCGCGCGCCGCCAAGGCGCGGACCTCGGCCAACTCCGAGGCCCCGAAGCTTTCCACCGCGAGCGTCACCCGCCCGCCGCAGCACTGGCCGAGATCGGGCCCCAGCGACTGGGTGATGAACTTCACCGCGCGCGCCTTGCCCAGCAGTGCCTGCGCTTCCGCCAGTGCCTTCCATTCCAGGGTTCCCCCGCCGATGGTGCCGTGAAAGCCTTCTGGCGTTACCACCATGCGGGCCCCCTCCTCGCGCGGGACCGAGCCTTCGGCCCGGATGACCGACACCATGGCACATGTGCCATGCCGCTCCAGTTCGCGCGCGATGGTGGGCCAGAGCTTCATGCCCCCATGCCCTTCACGGCGCGCAGGATGGCCTCCGGTGTGGCGGGCGCATCGAGTTTCGGGATGACGCCGGGCTTCAGGCTGGCGATGGCGTTGAACACCGCCGCCCACACCGAGATGCCGAGCATGATGGGCGGTTCGCCCACCGCCTTGGAGCGGTAGATCGTATCTTCCTTGTTGCCACGCGATTCGAAGAGCTTCACCCTGAGGTCTTCCGGCACGTCGGACGCGCAGGGGATCTTGTAGGTCGAGGGCGCATAGGTGCGCAGGCGGCCTTTCGCATCGTAAACCAGTTCCTCGGTGGTGAGCCAGCCCATGCCCTGCACGAAGCCGCCCTCCACCTGCCCGAGGTCAAGCCCGGGATTCAGCGAGCGGCCAACGTCATGCAGGATGTCGGCGCGGTCCACCCGCATCTCACCTGTCAGCGTATCGATGGTCACTTCCGAACAGGCCGCACCATAAGCAAAGTAGAAGAACGGCCGGCCCTTTGCCTTCGGCCTGTCCCAGTGGATCTTCGGCGTGGCATAGTAGCCCGTCGAAGACAGCGAGAGGCGCGCCATATGGGCCTTCCGCGCCAGTTCGCCGAAATTGATCGCGTGATTGCCGGCCAGCACCTTGCCGTCCTCAAAGCGGATCGAGGACTTCGGCACCTGCCACTGCTTCGCGGCAAACGCGATGAGCCGCGCCTTGATCGTTGCGGCGGCGCGCTTCGCCGCCATACCGTTCAAATCCGCGCCGGAGGAGGCTGCCGTCGCGGAGGTGTTGGGCACCTTGCCCGTGGTCGTCGCCGTGATGCGCACCGCGGAAGCCGCAAGGCCGAATTCCTCGGCCACCACCTGTGCGACCTTGGTGTAGAGCCCCTGCCCCATCTCCGTGCCGCCATGGTTCAGATGCACCGAGCCATCGGTATAGACATGCACCAGCGCGCCCGCCTGGTTGAGATGGGTCAGCGTGAAGGAGATGCCGAACTTGACGGGCGTCAGCGAGAGGCCCTTCTTCAGAATGTTGTTCCCGGCGTTGAAGGCAATGATCTGTTCACGGCGCGCGCGGTAATCGGAAGACCGTTCCAGTTCCGCGATGATCTCCGGCGCGATATTGTCCTCGACCTTCATGCCATAGGGCGTCACATCACGCTTCACGCCATAGAGATTGCGCTTGCGCACATCCAGCGCATCCGAACCAATGCGGATGGCGATGGCTTCCATCATGCGCTCGGAGAACACCATGCCCTGCGGGCCACCGAAGCCGCGGAAGGCGGTGTTGGACACCGTATTGGTGCGCAGCCGGCGCGTGGCGATGCGGGCCGCCGGATAGAAATAGGCATTGTCCGCATGGAACATCGTGCGGTCGCAGATCGCGTTGCTCAAATCCGCCGAATAGCCGCAGCGTGCGAGGAAATCCGCCGCGACGCCGGTGACGCGGCCTTCCGCGTCAAAGCCCACGGCGTAATCGACGCGGAAGTCATGACGCTTGCCGGTCATGATCATGTCCTCGTCGCGGTCGAGGCGGCATTTGGCGGGCCGCCCCATCACATGCGCAGCCAGCGCCGCGAGACAGGCCCATTGTGCCGCCTGGCTTTCCTTGCCACCGAAGGCCCCGCCCATGCGGCGGCACTCGACCGTCACCCGTGCTGCCGGAACATGCAGCATATGGGCCACGAGGTGCTGCACCTCGCTGGGGTGCTGGGTCGAGCAATGCACGGTGACAGCACCATGCTCCTCCGGCACGGCAAGGCTCACCTGGCCTTCGAGATAGAAATGTTCCTGCCCGCCGATGCGGAAACTCTCCGAAAGACTGTGCGCTGCCGACGCAATGGCCTTGGCGGGATCACGGCGCAGGAATTGATAAGGCTCACCCACATCGCGCGTTCCGGCGGCCAGCGCATCTTCGACCGTGACAGCGGGCGCCTCGGCCTCAATCTCGATTTTCGCGAGGCGCGCCGCGCGGCGCGCAGCCTCGCGCGTTTCGGCAACAACCGCAAAGACCACCTGACCGTGGAACATGATCCTGCCATCGGCAAGGATCGGATCACCCCCTACCGAGGGGCTCGCGTCATTCACGCCCGGCACATCGGCCGCAGTCAGAACACGGAGCACGCCGGGGGCGGCCTTCACCGCCTCAAGATCAAGCGCCTTGATGGTTCCGGCGGCAGCCTCCTTCGCAAAGCCCGGATAGACATGGACGACGCCCTCCGGTTCGCGGATGTCGTCGATGTAGGTTGCCGTGCCCTGCACATGCAGTTCGGCGCTGTCATGCGTATGGGTCTTGCCCACGGTCTTGGTCGCCATATCCATCACGCCACCGCCTTCCGTTCGCCGGTGATGCGCGTTGCGGCATCTTCACCCGCAATTTCCATCAGCGCCTTGCGGAGAAGCCCTTGCGCCACATCGATGCGATAGGCTGCAGTGGCGCGCATGTCGGAGATGGGTTGGAAATCGCTGGCCAGTGCGGCAATCGCGGCGTCCCAGGTTGACGCCTGATCGAGCGAGGCTCCCGCCAGTGCGGCTTCCGTGGCGCCCCCCCGCTTCGGCGTTGCCGCCATGCCGCCGAAGGCGACGCGGGCGGACGCAATGCGCCGCCCGTCGAGCGTGAAGCTGAACGCCGCCATGACGGCCG
>JBIIGF010000328.1:0-3620 GCA_044236665.1 Aestuariivirga sp.
GTACCCGGTACCGTGGCCGCAGGCCAGGTGGTGACGGCGCAGGAAGCCCTCGCGGCCTCGCCCCGTCTCAAGATCGAGACGCCCTTCGTGTCGGGCTCGATCAACCTCAAGGGCGCAACCTTCGACGACCTCCACCTGCTGAAGTACCGCGAGACGATCGCCCCTGACAGCCCCACCATCACCTTCCTCACGCCCAGCGGCACCAAGGATGCGCTGTTCGCCGAACAGGGCATTGTTGGCGCCACCGGCACCACGGCGAAGCTTCCAACCCCCGACACGGTGTGGACCGCGCCCGCCGGCGCGGTGCTGGGCGAAGGGAACCCCGTCACCCTCACCTGGGACAATGGCGAAGGCCTGAAATTCAGCCGCAAGATCGAGATCAGCGAGTCCTATGTCTTCACCGTCACCCAGACGGTTGAGAATACATCTCAGACAGCGGTGGCCGTGATCCCCTATGCCCGCGTGCAGCGCCAGAACACGCCGGTGGTCTCCGGCTACTGGGTATTCTTCGAAGGCATGATCGGCTGGATCGACGGCAGCCTGCGCGAGATCCACTACAGCGACATCGTCGATCAGACGGAGCCCGACAAGGCCGACACCACGGGCGGCTGGCTGGGCTTCACCGACAAGTACTGGGCTGCGGCCGTGATCCCTGACCAGACGACGCCGGTCACCGCGAATTTCCTGCACACCAAGCTGAACGGCCGCGACATCTACCAGGCGGACTATCTCGCCCGGGAAGCGCTGATCGTGCAGCCGGGCGCGTCGGCCTCCTCGACCGGGCGCATCTTCGCTGGCGCCAAGGTGGTGAACACCATCAATGCCATCGAAACCAAGTACCAGATCCAGGGCTTCAACTACATGATCGACTGGGGCTGGTTCTATTTCCTCACCAAGCCCTTCTTCTACCTGCTTGATTGGTTGAATGGTCTCGTTGGCAACTTCGGCATCGCCATCCTGCTTGCAACGGTGCTTGTGAAGGCGGCGGTCTACCCGCTTGCCAACAAGTCCTACGCCTCGATGAGCAAGATGAAAAAGCTGCAGCCCGAGATGGAGCGGCTTAAAAAGGAATATCCGGATGACCGGATGAAGCAGCAGCAGGGCATGATGGAGCTCTACAAGCGCGAGAAGGTCTCGCCCTTGTCGGGCTGCCTGCCCGTGCTCGTGCAGATCCCCATCTTCTTCGCACTCTACAAGGTGATCCTGACCTCGATCGAGCTGCGCCATGCGCCGTTCTTCGGCTGGATCCACGATCTCTCGGCGCCCGACCCGACCAGCATCTTCAATCTTTTCGGCCTCATTCCCTGGACGGTGCCGCAAATGCTGTTGATCGGCGTGTGGCCGATCATCATGGGCATCACCATGTGGCTGCAGATGCGCCTCAACCCCACCCCGCCCGACCCGATCCAGGCCAGCCTGTTCAACTGGATGCCGGTGATCTTCACCTTCATGCTCGGCACCTTCCCGGTCGGACTCGTCATCTACTGGGCGTGGAGCAACACGCTCTCGATCCTGCAGCAGTCCTACATCATGAAGCGTCACGGAGTTGAGGTCGATTTCTTCGGCAACATCCGCAACAGCCTGCCTTTCCTCAAGAAAAAGGCATCGAGTTGAGCGAGCGCTTCCCCCCGGACAGCATCGATGCGGGCCGCCGTCTGTTCGGCGGCCCGTCCCGTTTCATTCTCGGCGTCGCAAAGCTCGAGCAGCTGCCGCCGACCAAGGGCGTGGAGATCGCCTTTGCCGGCCGCTCGAATGTCGGCAAGTCCTCGCTCATCAATGCGCTGACCGGTGTCAACGGGCTGGCGCGCGCCTCCAATACGCCGGGCCGCACGCGGGAGCTCAACTTTTTTGATGTGAATGGCGCGCTGACCCTGGTGGACATGCCGGGCTATGGCTATGCCAAGGCATCGAAGGCGGAGGTGAAAGCCTGGCAATCGGTGCTGAAGGGCTATCTGCGCGGGCGGCCGGGCCTCACCCGCGCCTTCGTGCTGGTCGATTCGCGCCACGGCATCCTGAAGACCGACGAAGAGATGTTCGAGCTTCTGGACGAGGCGGCCGTCACCTACCAGATCGTGCTCACCAAGACCGACAAGGTGAAGCCCGCCGAACTCGCCGGGGTGATGGAGAAGGTGCAGGCTGCCATCAAGAAGCATCCGGCCGCCTTTCCGGAGATTCACGCCACGTCGAGTGACAAGGGCTCCGGCATTCCAGAACTTCGCGCCGAGATCGCGGGCCTACTTTAAACCAGCGCCAATGTCCTGTATGGCGCGTTCCGATTGACCCGGGGGACCAGACATGGATGAAGTCACCACAACAGCCCGCATCCTCTCCGAGGCGCTGCCCTTCCTGCAGCGCTACGACGACCAGATCATCGTGGTGAAGTACGGCGGCCACGCCATGGTGGACCCGAAGCTGGCGCACCAGTTTGCGCGCGACATGGTGATGCTCAAGGTTTGCGGCCTCAACCCCATCGTGGTGCATGGCGGCGGCCCCCAGATCAACAGGATGCTCGACAAGCTGGAGGTGAAGCCTGAGTTCCGCGAGGGGCTGCGCGTCACCGACGAGGCCACCATGTCGGTGGTCGAGATGGTTCTCTCCGGCTCCATCAATAAAGCGATCGTCGCCTCGATCCAGCAGGCGGGTGGCCGTGCGGTGGGTATTTCCGGAAAGGACGGCAACCTGATGATCGCCGAGCGCCTGACCAAGAAGAAGGCCGACCCTGCAACCGGCAAGACGGTGGAGATCGACTTCGGCTTCGTGGGCGAACCGGTGCGCGTCAACACCGAGATCCTTGAGACCATCATGAAGAGCGATGCCATCCCCGTCATCGCGCCGGTGGGCGTTGGAGTCGAGGGTGAAACCTTCAACGTGAATGCCGACACGGCGGCCGGCGCCATCGCCACCGCAACCCGCGCCAAGCGCCTGTTGCTGCTCACCGACGTGGCGGGCGTCCTCGACAAGGACAAGAACCTCATCAGTGAACTGACCATTGAGGAGTTGCCGGAACTGATCGCCAACGGCACGGTGACGGGTGGCATGATCCCCAAGGTCGAAAGTGCTGCGGCCGTGGTCCAATCCGGTGTCGAAGGCGTCATCATCCTTGATGGCCGCGTGCCGCACTCGGTGTTGCTCGAACTGCTGACGCCGCATGGTGTGGGAACACGCATTTCAAGGGCCGGCGCATGAAGGGCTTCTCGCACGTCGATACCTGGGTTTTCGATCTCGACAACACGCTCTACCCGGCGTCCTGCCGGCTGTTCGACCAGATCGACGTGAAGATGGGCGAATTCGTCTCGCGCCTTCTCAACGTCGATCATGCCGAAGCCAAGCGCCGGCAGAAGGAGATGTTCTATAAATACGGCACGACGCTGCGCGGGCTGATGACCGAGCATGGCATCTCGCCTGATGACTTCCTTGACTATGTGCACGACATCGATCACTCGCCCGTGCCGCCCAACGGCATGCTGGACGAGGCGCTTCACGCCCTGCCGGGCCGCAAGCTGATCTTCACCAATGGCACGGTGGCCCATGCCGAGAAGGTTCTGAACCGAATCGGCATCACCCATCATTTCGGTGACATCTTCGATATCGTGCATTCGGATTTCGTGCCGAAGCCCGAG
>JBIIGF010000329.1:0-3619 GCA_044236665.1 Aestuariivirga sp.
GGAGGATGTGTGCGACACGTTCCGCCTGCTCTCCACCGAGGGCCATGAGCGGATCCGCATCACCATCCGCGATGTGGAGGGCTGCGAGGTGCTGGGGCCGCATGCGGTGCGCTACCGCTTCAAGGGTGAGCGCACGCGCGACCTGCCGCTGACGGTGGCCACCCTGCCGATCTTTTCAAAGGCCTATTATGGCAAGGTCGATTTCACGAAATCGACGCTGGAACCGCCGCTGGGCTCCGGCCCGTATCAGGTGAAATCCTTCAAGCAAGGCGAACATGTCACCTACGGCCGCCGCAATGATTACTGGGCGAAGGACCTGCCGGTGAACAAGGGCCGGCACAACTTCGATGAGGTGCGCTTTGATTACTTCCGCGAGCGCACTGCCGGTTTCGAGGCGCTGAAATCGGGCACCATCGACCTCCGCGAGGAATTCACCTCGCGCGACTGGGCCACCGCCTATGATTTTCCCGCCGTGCAGGATGGCCGGGTGAAGAAGGTGGACCTTCCGGATGAAACGCCCTCGGGCGCGCAGGGCTTCTTCCTCAACCTGCGGCGCGAGAAGTTCCAGGACATCCGGGTGCGGCAGGCGATGAACCTCGCCTTCGATTTCGAATGGACCAACAAGAACCTGTTCTATGGCCTCTATGACCGGACCAAGAGTTTCTTCGAGCTCTCGCCGCTGATGGCGGAGGGCCTGCCTTCCCCGGAGGAACTGGCGCTGCTTGAGCCCTATCGTGCCAGCCTCAGGCCCGAGGTGTTCGGCGCGCCCGTCACGCCGCCCGTCTCCGATGGGTCCGGGCAGGACCGGACGCTGCTGCGCGAAGCCTCCCGCCTGCTCGATGAGGCAGGCTGGAAGGCCGATGGGTCCTTTCGCCGGAACGCGAAGGGCGAGACGCTCGATGTCGAGTTCCTGATCGATGGCCCGGCGTTCGAGCGCGTTCTCGGGCCCTATGTGAAGAACCTCAAGCTCATCGGCATCAATGCCTCGATCCGCACCGTGGACCCGGCGCAGTTTCAGGCCCGGGCGGAGACCTATGATTTCGATGTGACCGTCAGCCGCTTCATGGCCGGGCTGACGCCGGGGGACGGGCTGCGCATCTTCTTCGGCTCGGCATCGGCCAGTTCACCCGGCACCTACAACATGTCGGGCGTCTCCTCACCCGAGATCGACGCGCTGATCGACAAGGTCGTCGAGGCCCAGTCCCGCGAGGAGCTGACGGTCGCGGGGCGCGCGCTGGACCGGGTGCTGCGGGCCGAGATGTTCTGGGTGCCCAACTGGTACAAGGCCAGCCATTGGGTGGCTTATTGGGACAGGTTCGGAAGGCCCGACATCAAGCCCAAATACGACCGTGGCATCGTCGATACCTGGTGGTATGACGAGGCCAAGGCCACGCGAATCGCCAACGGAAACTGATACCGCTCCATGGGCGCCTACATCCTCAAACGCATCCTGCTGATGATCCCGACGCTCATCGGCATCATGCTGATGACCTTTGCCGTCATCCAGTTCGTGCCGGGCGGCCCGGTGGAGCAGGTGATTGCCAAGATGCAGGGCACTGACACGGATTCGGCGGGCCGCATCACCGGCAATACCGGCAATGAAGCAGGCGGCGGTCAACAGGCGCCCGGCGCCGCCGGCGATGGCACCGGCTTCCAGTATCGGGGCGCGCAGGGGCTGGACCCCGAATTCATCAAGAGCCTCGAAAAGCAATTCGGCTTCGACAAGCCCGCCTATGAGCGCTTCCTGCTGATGATGGGCAACTACCTGACCTTCGACTTCGGCCAGAGCTATTTCCGCGACCGCTCGGTGCTGAGCCTCATCATCGAGAAACTGCCCGTGTCCATCTCGCTCGGCCTCTGGCTGACGCTGATCCAGTACACGGTGTCGATCCCGCTCGGCATCCGCAAGGCGGTGAAGGATGGCTCACCCTTCGATGTGTGGACGTCGGGCGTCATCATCATCGGCTATGCCATCCCGAGCTTCATCTTCGCCATCATGCTCATCGTGCTCTTCGCGGGCGGCAGCTATTTCAGCTGGTTCCCGCTGCGCGGCCTCACCTCGGACAATTTCGAGCAGCTGAGCTGGGGCGGCAAGATCCTCGACTATGCCTGGCACCTGGCGCTGCCGCTCTTCGCCATGGCCATCGGCAGCTTCGCCACCATGACGATGCTGACCAAGAATTCCTTCCTCGACGAAATCCGCAAGCAATATGTGACAACGGCACGGGCCAAGGGCCTGAGCGAGTCGCAGGTGCTGTATGGCCATGTGTTCCGCAACGCCATGCTGCTGGTGATCGCTGGCTTCCCCGGCGCCTTCATCGGCGCCTTCTTCGCCAGTTCGCTGCTGATCGAGACGATCTTCTCGCTCGACGGGCTGGGCTATCTGTTCTTCAAGGCCACGCTGGACCGCGATTACCCGATCGTCTTCGCCAGCCTCTACATCTTCACGCTGATGGGCCTCGTCGTACAGCTGATCTCGGACCTGACCTACACATGGATCGATCCGCGCATCGATTTCGAGAAGCGGGACGTGTAGGCCATGGCATTCGGAACGCTCTCCCCCCTCAACAAGCGCCGCTGGCAACTGTTCCGGAACAACAAGCGCGGCTTCTGGTCGTTCTGGATCTTTGCTGTCCTGTTCCTGATTTCAGTCTTCGCACCCTTCATCGCCAATGACCGGCCGATCCTCGTGTCCTACAAGGGCGAGTGGCTTTACCCGACCTTCGTGGACTATCCGGAATCGAAGTTCGGCGGCTTCCTCGCACGCACCGATTTCCGCGATCCCGTGAACCAGGAGGAAATCGCGGCCAGTGGCTGGATGATCTGGCCGCCCATCCGATATTCCTACGGTACGGTGAACAACGAACTGCCCTCGCCCGCCCCTTCGCCTCCGGCCTTCCAGCTGACGCGCGATCAGGCCTGCGCAAAATATCCCCAGGGTACGGCAGACCCCAATTGCGTGTTCGGCAACCTCAACTGGCTCGGCACCGACGACCAGGGGCGGGACGTGACGGCGCGCCTCATCTATGGCTTCCGCATATCGGTGGCCTTCGGCCTCATCCTCACCTTCGTCTCCTCGCTGATCGGCATGGCGGCGGGCGCGGTGCAGGGCTATTTCGGCGGCTGGACCGACCTGCTGTTCCAGCGCTTCATCGAAATCTGGACATCGATGCCGGGGCTCTACCTGCTCATCATCCTTGCCGCCTTCATCACACCCAGCTTCTGGATCCTGCTGTTCATACAGATCCTGTTCTCCTGGACATCGATCGTCGGGCTGGTGCGCGCCGAGTTCCTGCGCGCCCGGAATTTCGAATATGTGCGCGCCGCGCGGGCGCTGGGCCTCACCGATGCGAAGATCATGTTCAAGCACCTGCTGCCCAATGCCGTCGTCTCCACCATCACCTTCATGCCCTTCATCCTCGCGGGCTCGGTGACGGTGCTGACGTCGCTCGACTTCCTCGGCTTCGGCCTGCCGCCCGGTTCGCCCTCGCTGGGTGAACTGATCGCGCAGGGCAAGAACAACCTGCAGGCCCCGTGGCTAGGCCTCACCGGCTTCTTCATCGTCTCCATCATGCTGTCACTTCTCGTGTTCATCGGCGAAGCGGTGCGCGATGCGCTC
>JBIIGF010000009.1:0-13251 GCA_044236665.1 Aestuariivirga sp.
CCTGCCGAAGCAGACGCACCAGCTTTCCAAGCTTCGTGCCATGCTCTCCACCGGTTCGCCCCTGAGTGCTGAAAGCTTTGACTTCGTCTATGCCGGCATCAAGGCGGATCTGCAGCTGGCCTCGATCTCGGGCGGCACTGACATCTGCGGCTGTTTTGTCGGCGGCAATCCGCTGTCGCCCGTCTGGCGCGGTGAAATCCAGGGGCCGATGCTGGGCATGGCGGTGGATGTCTATGACGAGGCCGGAAGGCCAGTGCGGGCCGAGAAGGGGGAACTCGTCTGTGTGAAGCCGTTCCCGTCCATGCCCGTGATGTTCTGGAACGATCCGCAGGGCGAGAAATATCACAACGCCTATTTTGCGCGCTTCCCGAACATCTGGTGCCACGGCGATTTCGCCGAGATCACGCAGCATGACGGCATGATCATCCACGGCCGTTCCGACGCGACGTTGAACCCCGGCGGCGTCCGGATCGGCACGGCGGAAATCTATGCCCAGGTGGAGCAGATCCCGGATGTGATGGAAGCCATCGCCATCGGACAGGACTGGGATGGAGACGTGCGCGTGGTGCTGTTCGTGCGCCTGAGGGCTGGCGCGGTTCTCGATGAGGCGCTCGTGGCGAGGATCAGGAAGCAGATCCGTGAGGGCGCGTCGCCGCGCCATGTACCGGCAAAGATCGTGGCGGTCGCTGATATTCCCCGCACCAAGTCCGGCAAGATCACCGAGCTTGCCGTGCGGGATGTGGTGCATGGCCGTGCCGTCAAGAACAAGGAGGCGCTCGCCAATCCGGATGCGCTTGACCTCTACCGGGACATTCCGGACCTCAGGAGTTGAGGTCGGAACTGGTGAGCGTGCGCGACAGCAGGATGACCGGCAGGAGGCCCACCGCCACGATGGTGAGCGCGGGCAGCGCGCTCTCCTCCAGTTGATCGAGCGAGGCCAGCATGAACACGCTGGTCGCCAGCGTCTCGAAGTTGAAGGGGCGCAGGATCAGCGTGGCGGGCAGCTCCTTCATGCAATCGACGAAGACAAGCAGTGCCGCTGCAACCAGCGCAGGCCGCAACAGCGGCAGGTGCACTTCGGAGAAGGCGCGCAATGGCCCGCGCCCCAGTGTGCGGGCAGCGGCAGCCACGTTGGGCGTCACTTTCTGAAGGCCGGTTTCGATGGCGCCGAAGGATACCGCGAGGAACCGCACGACATAGGCAAACACGATGGCCGTGATGGTGCCCGACAGCAGAAGCCCGGTCGACACGTTGAACTGTTCGCGCAGGAAGGCGTCGAGTGAGTTGTCGAAGGCGGCAAGCGGGATCAGGACCCCGATCCCCAGCACTGTGCCTGGAATGGCATAGCCCATCGACGCGAGCCGGACGATGCTGGCGGTAAAGCCCCGGCTCGCGGCGCGGTTGGCATAGCCCAGCACCAGCCCCAGCACCACCGCGAAGAACGCCGCGAGCGAGGCCAGCATCAGCGAGTGATAGACGGATTTTAGGTAATTGACCGACAGTGCATCCTCGAGCCGTGAGACGGCAAAGCTCATCAGCACCAGTGCCGGGATCACGAAGCCAATCAGGATCGGCAGCGCGCAGATGACGACAGCGGCGTAACGCTCCCAGCCTTTGAGGCGGCGTCGATCCGGCTTGCGGGGGCGCTGCGAGGGCAGCACGAAGGACTGCTTCCTGCGTGCGGCGCGCTCGAACCATACGAGCGCGAAGATGAAGAGAAGCATCACGGCGGAGATCTGGGCGGCGCCGCCAAGGTTTCCCTGCGAGAGCCACGTGGTGTAGACGCCGAGCGTCAATGTCTGCACCCCGAAGAAGCCGGCGGCGCCGATGTCGTTGAGGCACTCCATGAGCGCCAGCGACACGCCAACCGCGATGCCGGGCCGCGCCAGCGGCAGCGCCACGCGGCGGAAGGCGCCCCATGGCGTCTGGCCGAGGGCGCGCGCCACTTCGAGCTGCGTTGCAGGCTGGCGGATGAAGCTCGCCCGCGCGGTGAGGAACACGTAAGGATAAAGCACCATCGAGAGCACGAAGATCGCCCCGCCGAGCGAGCGGATTTCCGGGAACATGTAGTCCGCCGGGCTCTTCCAGCCGAACACGCCGCGAAGCCATGTCTGAACCGGCCCGGCAAAGCTCAGGAAATCGACATAGGCATAGGCCACGATGTAGCCCGGCATGGCGAGCGGCAGCAGCGAGGCCCAGACGAACAGTGGCCGCAGAGGAAATCGGCACATGGTGACGAGCCACGCCACGGCCGTGCCGGTGACGAAGGTGATGAGGCCCACGCCCGCCATCAGGCCCAGGGTGCGCATCACATAGCCCGGCAGTACGGTTGAAACGAGGTGGGGCCAGACGTTTTCCGTGGGTGTCAGGGCCAGGAAGACGATGGTGAGAACCGGCAGCGCCAATGCCAGTCCGGTCACCAGCGCGGACGCACTGAGCAGCCTGTCGCCCAGGGGCCGTGGCGGGCCTTTCGGCACGGGCCGTGCGTCGGTGGCTGTCATGGTGTTATTCCGCAAGAACGCGCGTGGTGGGGAAGATGATTTCCACAAGCGTTCCCTTGCGCGGTTCGCTGGCGAGGATGAAGCGCGCCCGGTTCGCTTCGACCAGCGCCTTGGTGAGCGGCAGCCCAAGCCCTGTGCCGTCGGCGCTGCGGCCTTCGGTTGTCACGCGGCCGAAGGGTTCGAGCGCCTCCTTCACCTGTTCCTCGTCCATGCCGATGCCGGTGTCCTTCACCTTCAGCTTCAGCTCACCCGATGACAGCAACTGTGCTGAAACCACCACCTGCCCGCCCGCATCGGTGAACTTGATGGCGTTGGAGAGAAGGTTCAGCATCACCTGCCGCATGGAGCGCAGATCGGCCACCACATTCGGCACATCCGCCGGCATGGACTTGCGCAGCACCACGCGCGCCGCTGTTGCCTGTTCCTGCAAGAGCTTCAGCGCGTAATCGGCCACGTCGCCGAGGTTCACCGAGGTGAAGTTGAGTTCGAGCTTGCCCGCTTCCACCTTCGAAAGGTCAAGCAGGTCATTGATGAGTGACAGGAGGTGTGCGCCGCTGGCGTGGATGTCGTGCACATAGCCGCGGTATTTTTCATTGTCGATGTCGCCGAAGCGGCCAAGCCGCATCACTTCGGAAAATCCCATGATGGCGTTGAGCGGCGTCCGGAGTTCGTGGCTGATGCTGGCGAGGAACTCGGATTTCTGGCGGCTTGCCGTTTCGGCGCGCTCCTTTGCCTCGCGCAGTTCGGCTTCCGTCTTCTTCCATTGCGTGATGTCGCGCACCACCGCGCAGAAGGCCGCCTGTGACCGTGGCGCCTGCAGCCTGCCGATGGTGAGGAACAGCGGCACCGTGCCGCCCTGCTTCACCTGTGCCGTCACCTCGCGCCCGTCATTGAAGACGGCGGCCAGGCCTGGGCCTTGCAGGGCGGCGAGATAGTCGCGCAGTGTCTTGCGGCTGTCGGGCGCCAGCAGGTCGACGAAGGGCTTTCCGGCAACTTCCGCGATGCGATAGCCAAAGATCGCCTCCGCCCCGGCGCTGAAGGTGTGAATGCGCGCCTCCGGGTCGAGTGTGATGATGCCATCGGCTGCCGTATCGAGTATGGCCCGCAGTTCCTGGTCGGCCTCCGGTGGGGGCTGGCGCGCGGGAAGCTGGATCACCTCGGCTGAAGGCCTTGCAGTTGCAGCCTCTGCCTGCATGCCGTCTGCCATGGCTTCGATGGTTGCGGCCGGTGCAGGTTTCACAGTGGCGGGGGTGCGCTGCTGCGCGGCGTGCAGCACGAACTGGCGCGCCGGGCCGCCGAGCCACGGAATGATCGCCACGTCGACGCTTGCCTCGGTCATGCGCCCGCCATCGCCCTCGATGACAGAGACAGGCAGCGCCTGGCCAAGCCCGCCGAACCTCTCGCTGAGGCGGCGGTCATTGATGACATCCTCGGCCGTGTCATAGCCGAACAGGCGGGCTGCCGCCGGGTTGGCGTAAAGCAACTGACCATCCCGCGCCACCAGCACGGGCTCCGGGCGGCCTTCAAGCGTGAGGCGCAACTGGTCCGGCAGGCGCTGCAGGCTGCGGCGCGGCTGTGGCGGCGGCGGTGCGGCTTTGCTGTCTGCCGGGGCCATGCCACGGCGCGGCGGCATCTCGCGGATGCTGTCTTCCAGCACCCGGCCAAGTTCTGCGAAGGCTTCCGCATCGGTTTTTGACAGGCTGCCGTCTGGTGCTGCGGGAGAGGTGGCAGCGGGAGATGGGGCCGTGGCATCGGCCTCGACCATGTCCGGTGCCGGCCCGGGTTGGCGTGCTGCATCCGCACCCGACAGTTTCAGTTCCAGCGCCCGCCGTTCGGTCACGTCATCGAGCAGGAGCAGCGCGAAGGATGACGCGTCGCCCACGCGGTTCAGCCGCTTGGCGGTCATCCGGATGTCGCGCGTGCCGAGCCTCACCGCAAGCGGCTTAAACACCACCATGGTTCCCGCGGCTTCGGTGCGGGCCAGAAACTCCTCTGCCGTTGCATCGCTGCCGAGCAGGCCCTGAAGGCTGGCGCGCTGGGCGGCACCAAGCAGGAGAAGGGCTGCGGCGTTCAGGTGGCGGAACCGGCCCTCGCGCCCCACCAGCACGGCGGCCGTTGGCAGAAGGTCGAAGGCGGCGAGAATGTCACCGGTGGCTTCGCCCTGCTGCTCCATGGCGGACTGGCGCGCCACCACGAGAACGCCCGGCCGCCCGTCGCCCAATGCGTGGATCATGCAGCGGCAGGAGAGGGGCACCGTCTGGCCGGAGGAGGGGAAATGCAGCAGCGCCGTTTCGACCTGACCCCGGCGCAGGCTACGGGCCAGGTTCATCACCTGCTCGACACCTGGTTCGGTGAAATCGAAGGGCCGGTCCACAAGGTCGAAGAGGGATGCGCCGCCGAAATAGGCAATCCCCGCCGGGTTGGCCCAGACGATGCGCGCACGGGCGCCATCCCACAGCCAGGCGGCTTCGGGAACCTCCCTCAGGTCTTCCAGAGTTGGTGCCGTTACGTCAGCCAACGGGCCATCCTTGAGCGCCACCGCATTAACGATCCATTCACCATAAGGTTAAACGAAGTGGGTGGCCGCCGTCTATCTTTCCGTCGGTTTCGGGGGTGTTGGAGCAAGGAATGCCGCGTCGCAACATTTATGTTGCAATGCACAATAACACATGTTACATGCTGCACATCCGGCAGGGGACAGCAAACCCCGCCCAGAGGAGAGAACCATGTCCACGAAGAAAGTGAAGCCCGAAGTGATGTCCGGTGCCGAAGCGCAGGTTGCCGAGCAGGTTGCCAGCTTTGCCCAGAAGACCGTTGATCAGGCCCAGGCTGCCTTCGAGAAGGTGACCGAAGTTGCCCATGACAATGTGCAGATCTTCGATGCCGCCGCCAATGCCTACAAGAACCGTGTCACCGACATTCAGCTCAAGACCATGGAATTCGTGCAGCTGAACATGAACTCGGGCTTTACCTTCGCCCGCAAGTTCTTTGCTGTGCGCGATCCGTCCGAAGCTTTCAGCCTGCAGCAGTCCTTCCTCAAGGACCAGGCCGAGACCATGCAGCGCCAGGCTGCCGAACTCAGTGAACTGTCCGTGGCGCTGGCCAAGGAATCGCTGAAGCCGGTGCAGGACACGGTTGCCAAGTCTTTCGCCAGCCTCACCAAGTCGGTGGCGGCCTGAGTTTACGCAGAGGCTCCGGCGTCCTCCCCGTCCGGTGCCGCGCCTTGAAGGCCCGCCTCTTTCACGAAGCGGGCCTTTTTTGTTTGTTGGCTTGAAATCCGCTGCGACTGCCGCTAGGAACGCGACCAAGCGCCGGGGCGTTGCCGCCGCAGCGCTGCCGTGATGCCGCCTTAGCTCAGTTGGTTAGAGCACTAGATTGTGGATCTAGGGGTCGCCCGTTCGAGCCGGGCAGGCGGTACCACTTCTCCCTCCCTCCCCGTTTTTTCATCGTTACGCCTGTTGCTTGGCATCCTTCGTGTCCTCGGCTTCTGCCGCGGTCGCAAGTGCGGCGAAGGGGTCGATGCCGCGCATCCGCCACAGGATGAAGGCATAGATGATCCCGATGGCCGCCCAGCTGAGCCCGCCGATGAGCGACAACTGCTGCAGGTGCGTCCAGAGCAGCGCCACATAGGCGAGGCCCAGGCTTGGCAGCAGGCCGTAGCGGATGAAAGGCCAGAAACCGCGTTCCTTTTTCAGAATGAGGTAGTGGATGATGACGGCGAGGTTGACGAAGGAGAAGGCGATCAGCGCGCCGAAGCTGATGAGCGACACCGCGACCGACAGCGGGATGAACACGGCGCAGAGGCTGATGCTACCGATCAGCACAATGTTGAATGTCGGGTTCTTGGAGTGCTCTGACAGATAGCCGAAGTAGCGCTTCGGCAGGAGTTCGTCCCGGCCCATGACATAGAGCAGCCGCGATGCGCTGACCTGCGCGGCCATGCCGGAGGCCAGCGACGCGAAGCCCGCCGTGAGGGCGAAGGCAATCTGGAAACCAGGCCCGCCCAGTTCCAGCGCGATCTGCTGGGATGCCGCGTCGATTTCGATGAAGCCGGATGCGTCGGGATACTGCAGCTGCACGAAATAGGTGACCATGACGAACAGCCCGCCGCCCACGAGCGCCGTATAGAGCACCGCCTTCGGGATGTTGCGTGTCGGGTCATGCGCATCTTCCGACAAGGTGGTGATCGCATCGAAGCCCAGGAACGAGTAGACCAGAATGGCAGCCCCCGCGAGCGCCGTCGGAATGTCCAGCGGCACCAGCGGTCGGAGATTGTAGCTCTCGGCCGGCGTTGCCCAGAAGGCAAAGCCGACGATGGCGGCGCAGATCGCAAACTGGGTTGCCAGCAGCAGTGCCGTGACCCGGATCGACATCTTCAGGCCGAAGATGTTCAGCATCGTGATCGCAGCGGTGAACGAAACCACCCAGACCCAGTCCGGCACCCATGGGAACACCGGCGCGAGATAGATGCGCGGCAGCAACACGTTGATGAGCGGCAGGAGCAGGTAGTCGGCCAACGCCGCCCAGCCGACGAGAAATCCGAGCTTGGGGCCTACGGTTTTCTGGGCGAAGGTATAGGCGGAGCCCGCATTGGGATAGACCTTGACCATCTGGATATAGCTCCAGGCGGTCAGCAGCACGGCCAGCGTGGTCACGACATAGGCACCCGCCACATGGCCCTGGGTAAGATCGGTGATGATGCCGAAGGTGTCAAAGACCGCCATCGGCGTCATGTAAGCAAGGCCGATCACCACCAAGCCGACAAGACCCAGCTTTCTTTCAAGTTTCGTGGCAGACATGCCCTGATTCCCCTTCACGCAGCGTTTCTTTCCCCGCCGCGTGACTAGCCCGGAAAACGCCGTTCGTGAACGCAAAACTGCTGAGCCAACTCCGCTGATGCTGAGTTTTGCTTAGCAACCACCGGGCTTTCGCCGGTGCATTCTCCCCCCAGATTGTGCGGTCAGCTGGTTTTGCGGGCCTGCGGGTCTGGCGTGAAGTGCGCAGGCGGGCCTCAGGCGAGGCCGCCGGCCTTTTCGATGAAGGCGATCACATCCGCGAGTCCCTTCTGGCGCAACAGGTCGGTAAAGACATAGGGCCTCGTCCCGCGCACCGTCCTCGTGTCGCTCTCCATCACGCCGAGATCGGCCATGACATGTTCTGCGAGGTCGGCCTTGTTGATGATCAGCAGGTCCGAGCGCGTGATGGCAGGCCCGCCCTTGCGTGGGATCTTCTCCCCCTGGCAGACCGAGATGACATAGAGCGAGATATCGGCGAGGTCCGGCGAGAAGGTTGCCGCCAGATTGTCGCCGCCCGATTCGATGAAGATCACGTCGAGGCCTGGGTGGCGCTTCACCATCGCGTCGATGGCAGCGAGGTTGATGGAGGCATCTTCGCGTATCGCGGTGTGCGGGCAGCCGCCGGTTTCAACCCCCATGATGCGGTCTTCGGGAAGCGCCTGCAGTCGGTTGAGAATCAGCGCATCTTCCTTGGTGTAGATGTCATTGGTAATGGCGGCGACCGAGTATCGGCTGCTCATCGCCTTGCAGAGCTTCTCGGTCAGCGTTGTCTTGCCGGAACCGACCGGGCCGCCGATGCCGACGCGCAGTGGCCCGTGTGGGGAAGGTGTCTTGCTCATGTGCGGAACACGCGGCTGTGCTGGGTTTCATGTTTCATGGCGGCAATGTCGGAGAGCAGCGTGATGGCGCCGAGGTCCTCCAGCGTTGCGGTGGATGCCCGGCCCGCTGTCTCCGCGATGACGGGTGCCAGATCGCGCAGCGCCTCAAGCCCCGCCGTCTGCCCGATCGGAACAAGCCGCACGGCAACCGAGGTGAGCGTGGCTGCGAAACCCTGCAGGTAGGCGAGCAGTGCATGTTGGCGGTCGATGCCGAGGCTTGCGCAGGCAGAGCCCGCGGCGATTGGGTAGGCAATCTCCTCCTCGCTCAGCACCGCAGGGGCAAACACCGACGCCGCAATACGGAAGGCGCGGCCGAGCTGCGTGGCCTCGACATGGCGCTCGCGCGAGATCGGCAACGCCAGCGCCAGTTCATTCAGCGCGGCAGCATCCTCTTCCCAGCAGCGCGCGAAGAGCACGGCATCATTCCAGCCGGAGCCAACTGTGATGAGGTCCGTGATCCACGCCTCGAGGTTTTCCGCGTCCCTGATGTGGCCGCACTCGATGGCCCATTCCAGCCCGTGCGAATAGGCGAAGGCACCGACCGGAAAGGCGGGCGACATCCAGGTGAGGAGCAACAACAACTGCCGGTGTTCAATGGTCATGGTCATGGGCATGATAGGCGCCAAGTTCTGGTGCGAAGCGATCGGAGATGTCCGAGACGGTTGCACCCAGCGCTTCGAGCATCTGACGGATCACCCGGTCGCGCCGCAGCAGGATGCGGTTATCCGCGATCTCTGCGGGAAGGTGCCGGTTGCCGATGTGCCAGGCGAGCAGCGCAAGGTGGCGGTGGTCGGCCGCCCGCACCTCCATCAACGCTTCCGCGGCGGCCAGCACCTGCGCCACGCGCCCGTCTTCCAGAACCAGAAGATCGCCGTGGGCGAGCTTCGCGGGCTTGTCGAAATCGACGAGGATGTCCTCGCCATTCGCCAGGGTGATGCGCTTGCGGCGGATGTGCCGCTCATCGGCATCCAGCACCACGAGGCTGAAGGGCTCATCGCCCACCGTCCCGGCGCGGCGGAAGGATGTGACGCGGGCCGCCATCAGAACAGGAAATAGCGTTGCGCCATGGGCAGCACCGTGGCGGGTTCGCAGGTCAGCAGCCGGCCATCGGCGCGTACCTCATAGGTTTCGGGATCGACCTCGATCACTGGCGTCGCATCATTGTGGATCATCGAAGCCTTGGAGATGCCGGAGCGGGTGTTCCTCACCGCCACCATCTGCTTCGCGGTGCCGAGCCTTTCGCCGAGGCCAGTTGCGAGTGCGGCCTGGGAGACGAAGGTGACGGAGGAACTGGTCATCAGCTTGCCGAAGCTGGCAAACATCGGGCGGTAGTGGACCGGCTGCGGCGTAGGGATCGAGGCATTGGGATCACCCATGGGGGCCGCCGCGATGGAGCCGCCCAGCAGCACCATCTCGGGCTTCACGCCGAAGAAGGCGGGGTTCCACAGCACAAGGTCGGCGCGCTTGCCGACTTCGATGGAGCCCACCTCATGCGCGATGCCCTGCGCGATGGCGGGGTTGATCGTGTATTTCGCGACATAGCGCTTGACGCGATTGTTGTCGGCCGCACCATCGCCGGGCAGGCTGCCGCGCTGCACCTTCATCTTGTGCGCCGTCTGCCAGCAGCGGATGATGACTTCGCCCACCCGCCCCATGGCCTGGCTGTCCGACGAGATCATCGAGATGGCGCCCATGTCGTGCAGGATGTCTTCGGCCGCGATGGTCTCCTTGCGGATGCGGCTTTCGGCGAAGGCGATGTCTTCGGGAATGCGTGGCGACAAGTGGTGGCATACCATCAGCATGTCGAGATGCTCGGCAACGGTGTTGATGGTGTAGGGCCTCGTCGGGTTGGTGGAGGAGGGGAGCACGTTGGAGAGCCCCGCCACCTTGATGATGTCCGGCGCATGGCCGCCGCCGGCCCCCTCGGTGTGGAAGGTGTGGATGGTGCGGCCCTTGAAGGCGGCGATGGTTTCCTCGACGAAGCCTGATTCATTCAGCGTGTCGGTGTGGATCGCCACCTGTACATCCAGCTGATCGGCCACGCTCAGGCAATTGTCGATGGTGGCGGGCGTGGTGCCCCAGTCCTCATGCAGCTTCAGGCCGCAGGCACCTGCCAGCACCATTTCCTCGAGTGCGGCGGGAAGCGAGGCATTGCCCTTGCCCATGAAGCCCAGATTCATCGGGAAGGACTCCGCCGCCTCGATCATGCGCATGGTGTGCCACGCGCCGGTGCAGGTGGTGGCGAGTGTTCCGTGTGCGGGGCCGGAGCCGCCGCCCAGCATGGTGGTGATGCCGGAATAGAGCGCTTCCTCGATCTGCTGGGGCGCGATGAAATGGATGTGGCAGTCGATGCCGCCCGCCGTGAGGATCTTGCCCTCGCCCGCGATGATCTCCGTCGAAGGGCCGATGATGAGGGTGACGCCCGGTTGCGTATCGGGGTTCCCGGCCTTGCCGATCGCGGCGATGCGGCCATCGCTCAGGCCAATGTCGGCCTTGTAGATGCCGGTATGGTCGAGGATCAGCGCATTGGTGATGACCGTATCGAGCGCGCCACCGGCGCGTGTCACCTGCGACTGGCCCATGCCATCACGGATCACCTTGCCGCCGCCGAACTTCACTTCCTCGCCGGGAATTGTGAAGTCCCTCTCCACCTCGATGAAAAGGTCTGTGTCGGCCAGCCGCACCCTGTCGCCCACCGTGGGGCCATACATCGCGGCATAGGTGGCGCGGGAAATGCGGGCCATGTCAGAGCGCCCCCATGATCTTCTGTTGGAACCCATAGATGCGGCGCGCGCCGCCGATTGGCACGAGCGTGACCTCGCGGCGCTGGCCCGGTTCGAAACGCACCGCCGTGCCCGCGGCAATGTCAAGCCGCCGCCCGCGCGCCTTCTCCCGGTCGAAGCTGAGTGCTGCGTTGGTTTCATGGAAATGATAATGCGAGCCGACCTGGATCGGCCTGTCCCCGGTGTTCGCCACCTCCAGCGTGACTGTTTCAAGCCCCGCATTCAGGTCGATGTCGCCGTCCTTCACAATCACTTCGCCGGGGATCATGGGCTGTTCCTATCGGATGGGCTGGTGGACGGTGACAAGCTTGGTGCCATCGGGGAATGTCGCCTCCACCTGCACCTCGTGGATCATCTCGGCGATACCTGCCATGACCTGCTCACGGGTAACCACATGGGCGGCCTTTTCCATCAGGTCGGCGACACTCCGGCCATCGCGTGCACCCTCGACGACATAATCGGTGATGAGCGCTACCGCTTCCGGGTGGTTCAGCTTCACACCCCGCTCCAGCCTGCGGCGCGCGACGATCGCGGCCATGGCAATGAGCAGCTTGTCCTTCTCGCGCGGTGTCAGCTGCATGTTTTCTCCTCAGAGCGCCCAAGTTTTGGGCAGCGCCGCACCTCCCATCATGACGCCAAGGGCTGGAATCAGGGACTTGCGGAGCGTGAACCCATCTCGTGCCGCAAGCCTTGCAACGAGCTTGCCAGACCAGCCTGAGGCCGCGCCATGTTCGCCGATGGCAGCGCGAAGCCTGTCCACTCCGTCTTCAGCCTGTGGCGCGGCCAGCAGCAGGGTGGCGAAGGCGCGGGCACCGTTGAGGGTGGCCGCGCTGGTAGGCGGCCGGCCTTGGAAGCGGAGGTCATCGGCGAAGATGAGCTGTCCGCCCCGGCGGATCCGCCAGCGGTCGCTCAGGCGTGCATCGGCCACTGTCTCGCCCATGGCCTCGCGCCCGAGGATCACCGTTTCGACCATCAGCAGCCGCGCATCCATCGCAAGATCGGCCGTGATGCTGCGTGAGAGTGCTGCGCCATCGAAAAGGATGGTTTCCTGCGGCATCCACATGAGGGTTGAACCTGGCTCCGCAGCCAGGGTCACCGTGACCTCCGCCGCTGGCCCCAGCGAACGGTAGACACGCTCGGCGGCTTGTGTCGTGACGGTGAGTGTTGCGTCGTGTTCTGCCGTGATGGCGAAGTGGAAGCGGTCGCCGCCTGCCAGGCCGCCGCCGGTATTGATCAGGATCGCCTCGCGTGAGCCGGGTGGAAGCCGGAGCTTGGCGGCATGGGCTTCGCGCAGCCGCCTGATGCCATGGGGGCCCACGCTCAGCAGGATTTCACCCTCGGATCGCTGGTGCCGGATGTGGCCCTCAGCCATGCCCTTCGAGCTTTTCAGGCTTCGGCCCGCCATAGGCCCAGTCGAGCAGTTCGATGGTGTGGAGGATGGGAATGGCGGTGCCAAGCCCGATCTGGGTGATGCAGCCGATGTTGCCGGTGGCAATGGCCTCTGGCGCGAGTGACTCGATATTGGCCACCTTGCGCGCCCGGAGCTTGGCGGCGATCTCCGGCTGAAGGATATTGTAGGTGCCAGCCGATCCGCAGCAGAGATGACCTTCCGGTACCTCCATCACCGTGAAGCCCGCCCGGCGCAGCAGTTTCAATGGCTCTGCCTTGATCTTCTGGCCGTGCTGCATCGAGCAGGCCGAATGATAGGCGAGCCTCATGGCACCCTTGCCCTCCGGCAGGCCTGCCGTGTTGAGAAATTCCGTCACATCCTTCGCCTTGGCACTGATCGCCCTGGCCTTCTCCGCATAATCGGGATCGAGCCTCAGCATGTGGCCATAATCCTTGATCGTCGTGCCGCAGCCCGAGGCGGTGATGATGACGTGGTCAACACCGGCCTTCGTCCACTGGTCAATGGAGCGGCGGGCACGCGCCAGCGCGTCATGCTCCTTGCCCATATGGTGGGTCAGCGAGCCGCAGCAGCTCTCCTCGCCCGACACCACAACCTCATAGCCAAGCCGCGTCAGCAGACGGATGGTGGCGGCATTGATGCCGGGGTCCAGCACACTCTGCACGCAGCCCATGAGCAGCGCCACGCGGCCCTTCCTTTCGGCAACGGGCGCATAGGTGCCGGGCTTGCCGAAGGCTTGCGGCGCGGGCATCTGCTTCGGCACGAGGCCGAGCAGGGCCGCAATCCGCGTGGCCCCGAAGGATTGCGCGACGGGCTTCAGCGGCGAGGCGATCCTCGCACCGATGAGCGACAGGCGGAACAGCCCGGGCCGCGGCATGGTGTAGG
>JBIIGF010000330.1:0-3594 GCA_044236665.1 Aestuariivirga sp.
GCAGTGGCGCTGCATGCGAAGCCCCAGCGTTTCCATGCCGGTGAGGATCATGAAGGCGTTGAGCGGCGCGATGGCCGGCCCGAGGTCACGCAGGCCCAGCACGCGCGCCGCGATGGCAAAGGCGATATTGCCGAAGGTCTCATGAAGCTTGAGGCCGTGATAGGAGGCGTTGGGCTCCGAGAGCAGTGGATAGCGGCCAGACTTCGACCAGTCGAAATTGCCGCCATCGACGATCACGCCGCCCATCGAGTTGCCATGCCCGCCCATGAACTTGGTGAGCGAGTGGAGAACGATGTTGGCGCCATGCTCGATGGGCTTGCAGAGATAGGGCGTGGCCAGCGTGTTGTCGACAATGAGCGGCACGCCCGCCTGCCGGGCGATCTTTGCCACCGCCGCGATGTCGGTGATGCGGCCGCCCGGATTGGCGATCGATTCGACGAAGATCGCCTTGGTCTTGGGCGAGAGTGCCTTCTCGATCGAGGACATGTCGTCGGCATCCGCCCACACGACGTGCCAGCCGAAGGACTTGAAGGAGTGGTTGAACTGGTTGATGGAGCCGCCATAGAGCTGCCGGACTGCCACGAACTCATCGCCGGGCTGCATGATGGTGTGGAAGGCGAGAAGCTGGGCGGAGTGGCCGGAGGCCACGGCGAGCGCCGCCGTGCCGCCTTCGAGCGCCGTGACCTTGCCTTCCAGCGCACCCTGTGTGGGGTTCATGATGCGGGTGTAAATGTTGCCGAAGGCACGCAGCGCGAACAGGTCCGCCGCATGCTGCACATCATTGAAGACATAAGCCGTCGTCTGATAGATGGGCGTGATGCGTGCGCCCGTGGCGGGGTCCGGGGCGGTGCCCGCGTGCAGGGCCAGCGTGTCGAAGCCGGGTTTCCTCTCCGTCATTGTCGTCTCCCATGAAGTAAAGCGGAGCAGGAGCTTATCGCGCCCCGCCTGAAAGGACAATCGAGGGATTTCAGTGGGGAAGCATCCGCTTCAGTATGCCGTCACGGTCGAGGAACTGGTGCTTCAGGGCAGCCAGCGTGTGCAGGATGATGAGCAGCATGGCCAGCCTGCTGCCGATCTCATGGATGTCCCCGAAGGTCTCGCCAGTCAGCGGTGCGGCAGGAATGGGGATAAGGCCGAACAGCTTGACGCCGGCCAGGGCAGGCGCCTCCGACAGGAAATCCCCGAAGGCGAACCAGCCTGAGAGCGGGATGCCGATCATCAGCAGGTAGAACAGCCCGTGCAGGGCCCTTGAGGCGGTAATCTCATAGCCCTTCATGGTGGCAGGGTAGGGCGGCGCGGCATGGCTCATCCGCCAGACGATACGCAGCACTGTGAGCAGCAGGATGGAGACACCGACGCTGACATGGAGCGTCGGCGGGAAGGTGGCACCCGCCAGATCTCCGGCCCGTGCGGCGTCTTCGCCCGACTCCATCATGTTTTCCCCGAGGGCGATCATGAAGATCATCAGCGCGGCGGTCAGCCAGTGAATGGTCATGGCCACCGCGTCATACCGCGTGCGTTGCGTGTTTCCCATTTCGTGTGAACTCACTGCTGTTTCAACTGCAGCAAGTTTCACGCCGCGGGCGCGGCGCGGCATTGCGGCAGATCAATAGCCCTTGCGCGGGCCGAGGCCGAGGCTCTGCATCTTGCCGCTTTCATGCAGTGACTGGCGGCGCGAGGAAATGATGCCGGAATCCCCGCCGACCCAGCCCCACTCGCCCGAGAGCTTGCCATATTCCATCTTGGGGCACCGGTTCATGACGACTTGCAGGCCCGCAGCCTCGGCCTTCGCGGCGGCGTCGTCATTGCGCACCGACAACTGCATCCAGATCACCTTCGGCTTCGGTTCGAGCGACAGGGCCTCATCCGTGATGGGGCCGGCGGCTTCCGAGTTGCGGAAGATGTCCACCATGTCGATTGCCTGTGGAATGTCCCTGAGCGTTGCGTAAACCGTCTGGCCCAGCAATTGCTGCCCGGCGAGGCCGGGGTTCACGGGGATCACCGTATAGCCCTTGTCGAGCAAGTACTTCATGACGAAGTAGGAGGGCCGCACGTCGTTGTTGGATGCGCCCACCAGCGCCACTGTCCGGACCGATTGCAGGATGCCGCGGATATAGTCGGCGGTGTAGCTGTCGTGGTTCATTGCTCGTCCGTCCATTGCGGCGGGCGCTTGCCGATGAAGGCCGCAATGCCTTCCTCCGCATCACGCATCAGCAGGTTTTCCGTCATGACGCGCGAAGCATAGGCGTAGGCTTCGGCCAGTGGCAGGTCGAGCTGGCGGTAGAAGGCCTGTTTTCCGGTCTTCACTGTCACCATGGATTTTGATGCGATTTTCAAGGCGAGTTCCATCACCGTGGCGGTGAGTTCATCCGCAGCCACCACGCGATTGACGAGGCCCATGCGCGCGGCATCGGCGGCCGAAAAGACATCACCCGTCAGCAGCATTTCCATTGCATGCTTGGCGCTCACGTTGCGTGACAGTGCCACCATCGGCGTCGAGCAGAACAGGCCGATGTTGACACCCGGCGTACAGAAGCGCGCGCTGTCGGCAGCAATCGCAAGATCGCAGGAGGCGACCAGCTGGCAGCCCGCCGCACTGGCCAGCCCCTTCACTTCGGCAATCACCGGCTTGGGGTTGTGAACAACGCCCAGCATCAGTTCAGCGCAGGACTGGAAGAGCTTTGCGAAATAGGCAGCCCCCCTGTCGGCATCGGCGCGATGGGCGCTGATTTCCTTGAGGTTGTGGCCGGAGGAGAAGGCCGGGCCTTCGGCCGCCAGCACGATCACCCGCACCGCGCGGTCTTCCGCCGCAGCGCGCAAGGCCGCGGAGAGTTCCGCCATCATGGCTTCGGACAGACTGTTGCGTGTCGCAGCATCATTCAGCGTGAGGCGCAATACGCCCCCCGAAATGGCCGGCAGGACAAGGCTGGTCATTCTTCTTCGGTGTCGAGTTGCTTCAGTCGCGGCCCGTATACGGGATCGTTCATCAGGTCTTCAACAGCCTTCCGGTTGTTGGCGGATGGAATGAGCGCCTTCAGGGCCTTCACCATCTTGTCCTTCATGTCCTGCGCCAGTTCGCTGTCGCCCTCGACTTCCGCGATCTGCTGCTCGAGTTCAGCAGTCTGATCGTCGATCACGCTGCCATAGGTCAGCGTGAGGGTCGAGATGGCAAGGTTCCAGTCGCTGACATTGGCAAAGCCGGCGGCCTTGACGTCGGCCTCCAGTTTCTTTCCGTCCTCCGTCCGATCGACGAAGTCCTGCAGGTCCTCGAACTGGTCGAGATCGGTGTTGGCGTATTTCTCGCGCACCGCGAGATAGGAATCGAGGGCGCGCTTGGCGATGTCGGGGGTAAGCTCGATTGTCTCGATCGTCGGGATCTCGCCGAGGCTCAATTCATCGGCAATGTCAGGTTCGACGCCCTCATCGCTGGCGGTGCCGTCATCATTGCTGGCGCCGGGGGCGGGTTCCGCATCGGGTGTTTCAGGACCGGGTGTCTCCGCATCGGCCGGGGGCACCTGAAGCGGTGTTGCGGCCTGCGCCACCACCGGGTTGTGGGACAAGGCGGTGGCCATGGCAAAGCCCGGCGCACCCGCC
>JBIIGF010000331.1:0-3593 GCA_044236665.1 Aestuariivirga sp.
CGTGTCGGGCGGTGAGCTGGATGCGAAGGTCTCTGTTGTCGAGGGGCCGGAAGACCTGCAGACACTGTCCAACACCTTCAACCTGATGACTGATCACCTCAAGCAGCAGCGCGATGATCTGGTGGACGCCAGCGAGGCGATCGACGCCCGCCGCCGCTTCACCGAGGCCATGCTGGCCGGCGTCAGTGCCGGCGTGATCGGTATTGACCCGGCGGGCCGGGTTTCGCTCGTCAACCGCTCCGCCCTCACCCTGCTGGGCTGCAGCGAGCAGGACCTGATCGGTGAATCGGCGGCCGAGGTCCTGCCAGCCTTCATGCCGATCTTCGAACTGGCGCTGAGCCGCCCCTCCGGCTTTGCCGAAGGCCAGGTGGACATTGAGGGCAGGGACGAAAGCCGAAGCCTCTTTGCGCGGGTGACCACCGAGAGCTCGGAGGATACATCGCACGGCCATGTGCTGACCTTCGACGACATCACCGATCTCGTGTCCGCACAGCGCAATTCGGCCTGGGCGGACATCGCCCGGCGCATCGCGCATGAGATCAAGAACCCGCTCACCCCCATTCAGCTCTCCGCCGAACGCCTGAAGCGCAAATATGGCGGGCAGATCCAGTCCGACAAGCACATCTTCGATCAGTGTACGGATACCATCATCCGGCAGGTCGGCGACATCGGGCGCATGGTGGATGAATTCTCCTCCTTTGCGCGCATGCCCAAGGCCGTGCCGGAACCGCAGGATCTTTCCGCCATCGTGCGTGAGGCTACGGTCCTGCAGCGCGTCTCCTCTTCCGATATCGACATCGAACTCGATGTGCGCGATGGCGAGTTCATGTTCCCCTTCGACCGCCGCCTCATCACGCAGGCGATCACCAACCTCGTCAAGAATGCGCGAGAGTCGATCGAGACGCGTCTGCAGCAGCAGGCGGAGCCGCGCGGCCACATCGCCGTGGTTGCAGGCCTGTCGGACGGTCATCCCTTCATATCGGTCACCGACAATGGCATCGGCCTGCCGCGGGAAAACCGCCACCGCCTTGCGGAGCCTTACATGACGACACGCGAGAAGGGCACCGGGCTTGGCCTTGCCATCGTCAAGCGCATCATGGAAGAGCATGGTGGCCGCCTGATTCTCGAAGACGCGCCAGCCGGTGAGCAGGGCACGCAGGGCGCGCGCGTCACACTCCAGTTCGACAAGATCGCCATGCAGTCAAGCGCGGCGGAATGACAATGCAGGAAAGCTGAATGGCTGCCGATATCCTCATCATCGATGACGAAGCTGACATCCGGGAACTCATCGCCGGCATCCTCGAGGATGAAGGCTACGAGACGCGGCTCGCGCATAACAGCGACGCGGCACTGGCCGAGGTCGCGCTGCGGCGTCCGTCGTTGATCGTGCTCGACATCTGGCTGATGGGCTCGAAGCTGGATGGCCTCGACCTCTTGAACATCATCAAGGAAAAGCACCCGGAGGTGCCGGTCATCATCATTTCCGGCCACGGCAATATCGAGACCGCCGTCGCTGCCATCAAGCGTGGCGCCTATGAATACATCGAGAAGCCGTTCAAGGCGGACCGGCTGATCCTCGTCGTCGGGCGAGCACTCGAAACCTCGCGCCTGAAGCGCGAGAACGAAGACCTGAAGGGCAGGGCAGGTGCGGATACGGAATTGCTGGGCTCCTCCGCCGCGATGCGCCAGTTGCGCCAGCTTCTGAAGAAGATCGCGCCGTCGAACAGCCGCGTGCTGATCACCGGCCCCATGGGGTCTGGCAAGGAACTGGCGGCCCGCACCCTGCATGCCCTTTCTCTGCGAGCCTCCGGTCCCTTCGTGACGCTGAGTGCGGCCGCCATGGCGCCCGAGCGCATGGAAGAGGAACTGTTCGGCGTGGAAGATGGCACGGGCAATACCCGCCGCATCGGCGCCCTCGAGGAGGCGCATGGTGGAACCCTCTACATCGATGAACTCGCCGACATGCCGATCGAGACACAGGGCAAGGTGCTGCGCGTGCTGGTGGACCAGACGTTCCAGCGCGTCGGGGGCGCAAAGAAGGTGAAGGTCGACATCCGTGTTGTATCCTCCACCAGCCGCGACCTGCCGTCGCTCATCTCGGTCGGGCGCTTCCGCGAGGATCTCTACCACCGCCTGGGCGTGGTGCCGGTGCAGGTGCCGGGCCTTGCCGAGCGGCGCGAGGACATTCCCGATCTGATCGAGCATTTCACCCGGGCCTATTCCGCCGCGTCCGGCCAGCCGACGCGCAAATTCGCCGACGACGCCATCGCGGTGCTTCAGACCCGCGAATGGGCGGGCAATGTGCGCGAGCTTCGCAACAATGTGGAGCGCATCCTGATTCTGGCGAGCGGGGAGGCGTCGGCTGAAATCAACGCCACGATGCTGCCCTCCGACACCGGCGGGGCAGGTGCGTCTTCTGCAACCTTCGGGATCGAACATTTGCTGATCTATCCCCTGCGCGAGGCCCGCGAGGCCTTCGAACGCGACTATATCGCGGCTCAGCTTGGCCGTTTCGGCGGGAACATTTCGAAAACTGCCAACTTCATCGGCATGGAACGCTCAGCGTTGCACCGCAAGATCAAGCTACTCGGCCTGACGAGCCGTAATGAGGAAGACGCAGAAGTGTGATTTCTGGGACGCTTGCGTCTGTGATAAGCTAATATCCGCCTGAATGGCCCAATAAGACCAAAAAGAAGAGAGCAGTGAAATGGCCCCAGAAAAACAGCAGAACCTGCAGGACACGTTCCTCAACCACGTTCGCAAGCAGAAAATTCCCGTAACCGTCTTCCTGGTGAATGGCGTGAAGCTTCAGGGCGTCATCACCTGGTTCGACAATTTCTGCGTTCTCCTGCGCCGGGATGGCATGTCCCAGCTGGTCTACAAGCATGCCATCTCGACGATCATGCCGGGCGGCCCGATCAGCCTGTTCGACGAAGAGCAGGCGGGCGGTTGACCGAGCGCCGGAAGTACGGGAGCGGAGGCGGCGTCGACTTCCAGATCGAAGGCCCGGAGGCCACGCGCGCCATCGTGCTGCATGTGGACCGCCGGGACCGTAATGCCCCCGTCACCTCGGACCGCGCCGTGGAGGCGCGGCTTGAGGAAGCGGTCGGCCTCGCCGCTGCCATTGATCTCGAGATCGAGGCAAGCCTCATCGTCCCCGTCAGCGCGCCCAAGCCCGCCACACTGCTCGGCTCCGGCAAGGTCGAAGAAATCGCCGGACTGGTGAAGGAGACGGAAGCGGAACTCGTCGTCGTCAATGCCCAGCTTTCCCCCATCCAGCAGCGCAACCTGGAAAAGGACTGGGGTGCGAAGGTACTGGACCGCACCGGCCTCATCCTCGAAATCTTCGGCAGGCGCGCCTCCACGCGCGAGGGCACGCTGCAGGTGGAACTGGCGCATCTGCAATACCAGAAGAGCCGACTTGTCCGCTCATGGACCCATCTTGAACGCCAGCGCGGTGGCTTCGGCTTCCTCGGCGGCCCGGGTGAAAGCCAACTCGAAGCGGACCGCCGCCTCATTCAGGAGCGCATCAGCCGCATCGAGCGCCAACTTGAATCCGTGGTGAAGACCCGGGCGCTGCACCGCAAGGGCAG
>JBIIGF010000332.1:0-3592 GCA_044236665.1 Aestuariivirga sp.
GCTCGGCGCCATCGCCTCGCTGATGCATGACGTGATCCTGACCATCGGCCTGTTCAGCCTTCTGGGGCTGGAGTTCAACCTGTCGATCATCGCGGCAATCCTCACCATCATCGGCTATTCACTGAACGATACGGTGGTGATCTATGACCGCATCCGTGAGTTCCTGCGGAAGTACAAGTCGATGCCCTTCGCGGATCTGATGGATTTTTCGATCAACTCCGTGCTGCCGCGCACCCTGATGACTTCCGTCTCCGTGCTGCTGGCGCTGCTCGCCCTTTACATCTGGGGCGGAGAAGTCATTTCCGGCTTCACATTCACGATGATCTGGGGCGTGCTGATCGGCACCTATTCCTCCTTCTTCATCGCCACGCCGGTGCTCCTGCTGTTCGGAACGCCGCGCGATGCGAAGAAAACGGCCGAGGCCAAGGCGGCGGCTGCCGCAAGGCCGTGACGGCGCATTTTCCCGGCCGTGCCGCGATCGACGGCTATGGGGCGGGCGGCTTCGGTTTCGCGGGCATGTCGCACCGCGGCTCCATCCTGGCGCTGCCCTCCGGCATCCACGCGTGGAACCCCGATCCGCTGGCGCTGACGGTTGATGACTTCGCCGCGGTTCTGAAGGAGCGCGCGGACATTGACATCCTCATCATCGGCATGGGCCATGATATGGCGCGGCCGCCCAAGCCGGTGCGCGACGCGCTCGCCGCCGCCGCCATCATGGCGGATCCGATGGCGACGGGCCACGCCGTGTCGACCTACAATCTCCTGCTCGCGGAGAAGCGCCGCGTGGCGGCCGCCCTGATCGCCGTCCGCCATGAGTGACCCACGCGCGGAATGCCAGGAACTGGTGCAGCGGCATGACCGCGACCGCTTCCTCTCCACGCTCTTTGCGCCCGATGACAGGCGTCCGCATCTTCTCGCCCTCTATGCCTTCAATGTTGAAGTCGTGCGTATCCGCGATGCGGTAACGGAACCGCAGTTGGGCCTCATCCGCCTGCAATGGTGGCGCGACACGGTCGAGAGCCTCTATGAGGGGCAAGGTGCCTCAGGCCATCCGGTGGCGGAGGCACTGGGCGCAGCCATCGCGCAGGGCCGCCTGCCGAAACAGGCGCTGCTTGATCTCATCACCGCCCATGAGTGCGACCTCTATGACGACCCGATGCCGGATGTGACGGCACTCGAGGCCTATCTCGGCGAAACCTCCTCGCGCCTGATCCAGATGGCGGCGATGATCCTCGATCCCGCAGAGGCGCCAAGAGCCAGCGAGGCGGCGGGCCTTGGCGGCGTGGCACAGGGGCTGGCGCTGGTGCTGGGGGATCCCCGCCACCGCGATCCGTTCCTGCCGCCTGGCATGAGCCTTGAGACGGCCATCGCCCATGCGCGCAAGCGCCTCACCGAGGCTCAGGCGTTGCTGCCGTCGCTCCCCAAGTCCCTCCTGCCTGCCTTCCTGACACTGAGCCTGACGGACACCTACCTGAAGCAGGTCGCCAAGGCGCCCCATGCGCCACTTGGCGTCTCGCCGCTCAGGCGGCAGTTCATCATGTGGTGGACGGCGCGCCGCTGGTAGGAACGGCCTGGCCCTCAGCGAGGCAGCCAGGCATCGAAATCAGCCATCGCCCGCGTGGTATAGGCGCGCTTTCTCTCCACCGCCTGTTCCGTATGCTTCAGCCGCTTGCCATCCTTCTCGCGCAGTTTGACGACCGGCGGGAACAGGCCGAAGTTGACGTTCATCGGCTGGAAGGATGAGTTCCGTCCATCGGTTGTTTCGATGTGGCCGCCGGTGATGTGGTTGATGAGCGCGCCATGCGCCGTGGTCGGCGGCGGCGGCGTGAAGGGCCGGCCCAGCGCTTCGGCTGCGGCCATGCGGCCCGCCATCAGGCCCATCGCGGCGCTTTCGACATAGCCTTCAACGCCCGTGACCTGGCCTGCGAAGCGCAAGCGCGGCGCGGCCTTGAGGCGCAGCAACCCATCAAGCACGCGCGGACTGTTGAGGAATGTGTTGCGGTGCAGCCCGCCGAGCCTTGCGAATTCGGCCGTCTCCAGCCCCGGAATGGTGCGGAACACCTTCACCTGCTCGGCATATTTCAGTTTCGTCTGGAAGCCGACCATGTTGTAGAGCGTGCCCAGCTTGTTGTCCTGGCGCAGCTGCACGACCGCGTAGGGCTTCTCCTCCGGCTTGTGTGCATTGGTCAGGCCGCGCGGCTTCATCGGCCCGTGGCGCAGGGTTTCCGGCCCGCGTTCGGCCATCACCTCGATAGGCAGGCAGCCGTCGAAATAGGGGGTGGATTTTTCCCACTCCTTGAAGTCGGCCTTATCACCATCCATCAGCAGGCGGATGAAGTTCTCATACTGGCCCCGGTCCATCGGGCAGTTGATGTAGTCCTTGCCGGTGCCGCCGGGCCCCACCTTGTCGTAGCGTGACTGGAACCACGCCACATCCATGTTGATCGTCTCGCGGTGGACGATGGGCGCGATGGCGTCGAAGAAGGCAAGCGACTCTTCGCCCGTCAGCCCGCGGATCGCCGCGGCGAGTGCCGGGGATGTGAGGGGGCCGGTGGCGATGATGGTGCTGCCCCAGTCCGCCGGCGGAAGCCCCGCGACCTCGCCTTCCGCCACACGCACCAGCGGGTGGGCCCTGAGGGTCGCCGTCACCTCGGCGGAGAAGGCGTCGCGGTCCACCGCAAGGGCGCCGCCGGCCGGCACCTTGTGGCGGTCCGCCATCGCCATGATGAGCGAGTTGGCCCTGCGCATCTCCCAATGGAGCAGGCCCACGGCATTTTGTTCCGCATCATCCGAGCGGAACGAGTTGGAGCAGACGAGTTCGGCAAAGCCGCCCGTGCGATGGGCGTCAGTTGCCACCGTGGGCCGCATTTCGTGGAGGATGACGGGCACGCCCGCGCCTGCGAGCTGCCATGCGGCTTCGGAACCGGCCATGCCGGCGCCAATGATGTGTACGGGTTCGGTCATGACCGCGCTCGTAGCACGGGGCGGGCGCCTGCTTCAAATCAAGAGCGGCAGCAGGTGGCGCCGGCCGTGGCTGATCCCTTGGGGCGGGTTGCCGCCGCCCGATTGCTGCGGATTGCCGATATTTGGGTTTGCTGATCCTAACTTGGCTGCCTAGTTTGCGTCTCCTCATTCGCATGCATCCACAGGTTCCCGATGTTTTCCTTTCTCAATGGACACGCTGCCACCCCCCGGCCGGGTTTTCACCGCTGGCATCTTCCTCCCGCCGCCATGGCGCTGCAGTTCTGCCTTGGCCAGGCCTATGCGCTGGGCGCGCTGTACCGGCCCGTCATGGGCCTCGGTGCCGCCGAGCAGGCGGGCCTCTGGGTCGATGGCCTGCTGAATGGGGTCTTCACCCTTGCCATGGTCATGCTCGGCCTGTCGGCGGCAGTAGCCGGACGGCTGATCGCGAGGATCGGTGCACAGGCCACGGCCGTTGTGGCCTCGCTGTTCTTCTGTGTGGGGCTCGCGGTGGCAGGCTTCGCCGTTCAGGCCGAGAACGCCCCGCTGTTCTTTGTGGGATATGGCGTCATCGCGGGGATCGGGCTCGGCCTTGGCTATGTGGCGCCGATGCAGTTGCTGATCGACTGGT
>JBIIGF010000333.1:0-3589 GCA_044236665.1 Aestuariivirga sp.
TCGCCGCCTGCTTCAGAAGCTTGGCGGCCGTCATGCTGCCGCTTTCGAGTTCCGCGATGCCGATCGAGGCGGTGAGGAAATACTCCTGGCCTTCATATTTGAGCGGGCGCGCCACCGCCTTGAGCAGCGCATTGGCGAAGGATTCGACATCCCAGCGCTGCGGGTCCTCATGGAAGAGCAGCGCGAACTGGTCGCCCGGCAGCCTGGCGATGGTATCGGCAGGCCCGGTCTCCGCCTTCAGCCTGCGCCCGATGATGGAGAGCAGCGCGTCGCCCGCCTCATGCCCCATGGCGTCATTCACCATCTTGAACCGGTCGAGGTCGACGAGCAGCACGAACAGGCCGGATGACTCGCGGTTGCCCGCCGCCGCGATGGCGCGCGACAGGCGGTCGATGAACAGCGCGCGGTTGGGAAGGCCGGTCACCACGTCGTAAACCGCATCCGCAAGCAGCCGCTCCTCCGCGAGCTTCGCATTGGTGACATCGACCAGCGTGCCGATGCAGCGCACCGCATGCGGGCCCTGGCCCATGATGGAGCGGGCCTTCAGCTCGAACCAGCGGTAGCTGCCATCGCCATGGCGCAGACGGAACTTGCGCTCGATGGGAAGGCGTCCGTCAAGCGCGGCCTCCTCGACCGTTGCGAGATAGGATGACCGGTCGGCGGGATGCATGATTTCCAGGAAGGCCTCGCCCGCGGCGCCCTCGAAGGCGCTGGGCGGCTGCATCAGGCTGCGGCCCATTTCAGGGCTCACATAGAGTTCGCCATCTTCCGGCTGCCAGTCCCACACATAGGTGCGCGCACCCGCCAGCGCCAGCGCGTGACGGCCGGCCTCACGGAAGAAGTGGCGCGACAGATAGCCCTGGCTGAAGGCATGATGCGCGAGCACGAAGCCCAGCATGACCAGCACCACGCAAAGCCCCGCCAGCATGACCACGGAAATCGAGGAGCGCGGATCGCTCGTCATGGCGGCCAGCAGCGCGATGAGCGTCCACAGCAGGATGGTGCCCCAGCTCAGGAAGGCCGCATCGCCGCGCACATCCTTGCGCCACCACAGCACCAGAAGCAGAATGAAGCCAAGCACTGCCGTGGCGGTGAAGATGGTGCGGGCCAGCGCAGTGGCCATGAGAGGGTCGCTGAAGGCGTAGGCGATGAGGCCGAAGGTGAGAACCCCCGCCAGCAGAAGCGCCAGCCCGCCGCTGCGCGACAGGCGCAGGAGGCCGGACAGCATGGCAAGCAGCAGCAGAAGAAAGCCCGCCATGGCGGTCTCGATCGCGGCGCGGATGAATTGAAGGTCCAGCCCCGGAGAAGCCGCCGCCGAAATCAGGCGTTCCAGATGGCCCGCATCCAGCAGCATGAAGGCCACGGCCGACAGCGCGAAGCCGCCCGCCACCGGATAGAGCGCCCGGGCGCGAAAGCCATACAGCGCGAACAGCGCCACCACGAGCAGCATGGACACGCCGAGCAGCGCGCCGCGGAAGAAAGACAGATAGTCCTTGCGCGTGTCATAGGCCTCACGCTGCCACAGCATGACGGGCAGCGGCCCGTTCCTGACCTCGAAGGCGATGGACGCCGACCCGCCGGGCGGCAGGGTAACGAGATAGGCCGACTCGCCCGGCGTCTGCAACGGCTCCAGTCCGCCATCCCCCATCAGCACGGCGGCATGGATGCGCGGGCCGGCAGGCCGCATGGGCATGAAGCCCGAACCCGTGAAGCCCTGCTGCGGAATGGAAATGACGACCGAGCGGTCTTCGGCCGCGCTGTTGGTAAGGCCCGCGGCCGCCCAACTATATCTGGGACCAGGCCCCTGGGCAGTCAGGGTCATTTCCACCGTGGGCTTGTCCAGCCGCTCGATGGAGATCTGGCCTTCCCCGGTCTGGAGGCCAGCCAGATGGGGCGTCAGGTCGAGTTCCGGTGCCACGGTGGAGATATCGATCGTGTCAATGGCGAAGGCCGGGCGCATCAGCACGAATGCCGCTGCCGGAAGCAGGGCAAAAACAGCAATCAGAGCGGCCCGCAGGCGCGCCGCGCTTTCTCCATGCCGGTTCATGGCAGTCACCTAAGCTGGCATCAGTGTCCATGGCAAGCACCGAATCAGTGCAGGCGCCGCCTTACCCCGCCAGCCGGGCAAACAGCAGGTGGTCGCGCCATTCGCCAGCGATCCTGAGATAGCCCCGCGCCAGCCCCTCATGGGCAAACCCGCATTTCTGCAAGAGGCCGATCGAGGCCTGATTGTGCGGCAGGCAGGCGGCCTCCACCCGGTGAAGGCCCGCCTGGTGGAAGGCAAAGCCGAGGATCAGCCGCACCGCCGAGGTCATGTAGCCCCGCCGGGCATAAGGCTCGCCGATCCAGTAACCCAGCGTTCCAGTCTGCGCCACGCCCCGGCGCACGTTGGACAGGGTCGCGGCACCCACCAGCACCTCCCCCGCATGGTCGAAGATGAAATAGGGATAGGCCAGATCATCATCGATATCGCGCCAGTAGTGGCGGATGCGGCTGCGGAAGGCAGAGCGCGTCAGGTCATTGGCCGGCCAGATAGGTTCCCAGGGGGTGAGGAAATCGCGGCTTGCGAGGCGCAGATTGGCCCATTGCTCATAATCGCCCATCTCCGGCACCCGGATCAGCGCGTGGCCATCGCTCAGAGGCGGTGGTGGATCGACACCGAAGGGCGAGCGGAGAAAGGCCACGGGCGCCCCCTCAGGCGAAGTGACGAGCCACGTCCTCATAACCATCGAGTTGGCCGATATGGCCGACGGCGCTGAAGGCGGGCTTCTGGTTGCGGAACAGCCGCGCGGCCAGCGCCCGCACCTGTTCCGGCGTCACGGCATCGATCTTTTCCATGAGGGATGAGATACCGGGCACCTCGCCAAAGGCGAGGAACTGCCTAGCGATCTGGTCGGCACGCGAGGAGGCGCTTTCGAGGTTCATGACCAGGCTGGCCTTGAGCTGCGCCTTGGCGCGGGCCACCTCGGCCTCGCTCACCTCAGCCGCGACCGACAGCATGACGGTGGTGGTCAAGCCCAGGAGTTCGTTCGAATTCTCGGGCGAGGTGGCGGCATAGACACCGACCTGGCCCGCATCCTCATAGGCGGAGCCGAAGGAGAACACGCTGTAGCAGAGCCCGCGGTTCTCGCGCACTTCCTGGAACAGCCTTGAGGACATGCCGCCGCCCAGGATGTTGGAGAGAACCTGCAGCACGTAGATTTCGGGGTCGCGGTAACCGGGCGCCTCGAAGGTGAGCACCAGATGCGCCTGGTCGAGCGGCTTTTCGGCGGTGCAGGCGGTGGGCAGGAAGGATGGCGTCTCGCGCTGCGGCCCGTGGCCCTCGGCAATGCCGCCCAGAAGGCGCGCCGCCTCCGCCGCGAAGGCGGCATGGTCGATGTTGCCGGCCGCTGCCACCACGATGCGCGAGCCCCAGTAATTGCGGTTCCGCCAGTCGAGGATCTGCTGGCGCGTCACGCCGCCGATCAGTTCCTGCGTGCCGAGGATGGAGCGGCCCAGCGGGTGCTGGCCGAAGCTCGCGGCCTGTGCGAGATCGAAGACGAGGTCATCGGGCTGGTCATGTGCGGCGGCAATTTCCTGCAGGATCACG
>JBIIGF010000334.1:0-3579 GCA_044236665.1 Aestuariivirga sp.
GATGTTGGTGCCCGGCTGGAAGCTGCTTTGGTGGTGCCACGCCTTCATCAGTGTCTCCTGCACCAGATCGTCGGCATGGTCGGCGTGCGCGGCAAGTGACAGCGCAAAGGCCCGCAGTTTCGGAATAGCCGCGAGAAGTTGCTGGCTGAACTGATGGCGCTGTTGGGGCGCCGCGGCCGTCGTGCCTGTCTGCCCGGCGCGATCCTCCGGTCTGTCAGGCATGTCAGCGGCGCCGGGCAGGGGACTGGGGCTCGGACACTTGATCCAGTATGTCGAGAAGCACAGCGAGGCGCACAGGCAGCGGGTGGCGTTGCGCCTCCTCGTAGTAAAGCCGGAGCCTGCGTCCGATCATGTCATGCATGGCTGGCCGCCGCCGTTGGGGCGGCTTGGGGCCATCCAGCTGGTGCCGCCGGATAAGGGCCATATGGAACACTCCTGAAATGCTCAGTTTCCCGGTCTGGCCGGGTGGCAGCCCCTGCGCCCCGGAGGAGGCTGCCTTGCCGGCTACGTTTCAGAGAGAAAGCCCTTGCTTCCCATATGGTTCCGTCACCGGGAATATTCCCGGCATGGGCGGCGCCGGGCGCATGCCGCCGCCACTTGATGCCACTTGACGCTGTCCTCTTGACGTTGCTGTTCCCCGGCGGCATGGAACCATATAAAGAGCCATCCATTCTGCACCGGCGAACCTAACCAAGCGGAAAAACCATATGAAGATCACGGTCATCGGGGCTGGCTATGTTGGACTAGTGTCCGCGGCATGTTTTTCGGACTTCGGCTATGATGTCGTCTGCGTCGACAGGGACGCAGGCAAGGTTGCGAAGTTGCAGGAAGGTTACATCCCGATTTACGAGCAGGGTCTGGGGCCCATCGTGAGCGGCAATCTGCAGGCGGGCCGTCTCTCCTTCACGCAGGATCTCAAGGGTGCGGTTGCCTCCGCGGATGTTGTGCTGATTGCGGTAGGAACGCCCACGCGCCCCGACGAGGACGCCGCCGACATGAGCTACGTCTATGCCGCAGCGGAAGAGGTCGCGCGGGCCATGCGCGGCTTCACGGTCATCGTCACCAAATCCACCGTGCCGGTCGGCACGGCGGCGAAGCTGCGCGAGATCATCGGCAAGGCGCGTCCCGATGGTGACTTCGAGGTGGCGTCGAACCCGGAGTTCATGCGTGAGGGCTCCGCTGTGGAGGATTTCCTTCGCCCGGACCGCGTGGTCGTCGGCGTCTCGGACGAGCGCGCCGAGCGGGTGATGCGCCAGCTCTACCGGCCGCTCACCGCCAAGCAGGTGCCACTCGTCGTCACCTCCTGCGAGACGGCGGAAGTCATCAAATATGCCGCCAACACGTTCCTCGCCACACGCATCGCCTTCGTCAATCAGCTGGCCGATCTGTGCGAGAGGGTCGGTGCCGACATTCAGGACGTGGCCCAGGGCATGGGGCTCGACAAGCGCATCGGACTGCAGTTCCTGGCGCCTGGCCCGGGCTTCGGCGGATCGTGCTTCCCGAAAGATACCCGTGCCCTTGCCTATACGGCACGCCAGCATGGCAGCACCTTCACCATCGTTGAAACCGTCATCGCGTCCAATGAAGCGCGCAAGCGCAGCCTCGCGGACCGCATTGCCAAGGCGGTGGGCGGAACGCTCAAGGACAAGAAGATCGCCATACTGGGCATCGCCTTCAAGGCCGATACGGACGACATCCGCGATGCAGCATCGCTGACCGTCATTCCGGAGCTTCAGCAGCGCGGTGCTTCCATCGCTGCTTTCGATCCCGTAGCGATGGACAATGGGCGGCAGTATTTCGATGACGTTCAGTGGTGCGCTGACGCTTATTCGGCCGCGATGGGCGCCAATGCAGTGGTCATCCTCACTGAATGGAACGTGTTCCGCGGCCTTGACCTGAAGCGCCTCGCCCGCGCCATGCGTGATCCCATCATGGTGGACTTCCGCAATCTCCTGACCCTGGCCGATGTCCGGAATTCCGGCCTGAATTATCACTCGGTCGGGCGCGGCAGCTTCATGCCCTCGGATGTCAGGGCCGAGGTCATTCCGTTCAAGTCCGGCACCGTGTGAGATCATCGGATGCCGCGACTGTATGAGAGCCGGAAACGCATTCTTGTCACCGGCGGTGCCGGGTTTCTCGGTTCCCATCTGATCGACCGGCTGATCGGGCAGGGCCATGAGGTGATCTGCGCCGATAATCTCTTCACCGGTGCCAAGCGCAATCTGGAGCACCTGCACAATCATCCGCGCTTCGAGTTCCTGCGCCACGATGTGTGCAACCCGCTCAAGGTCGAGGTCGACGAGATCTACAATCTCGCCTGCCCGGCCTCTCCGGTGCATTACCAGTACAACCCGGTGCTTACCACCAAGACATCGGTGATGGGCGCACTGAACATGCTTGGCCTTGCCAAGCGCCTGGGCTGCCGGATCTTTCAGGCCTCGACGAGTGAAGTCTACGGCGACCCCGAAGTCCACCCGCAGCGCGAGGACTACTGGGGCCATGTGAACCCCATCGGTTCGCGGGCCTGCTACGACGAGGGCAAGCGTTGCGCCGAAACGCTGTTCTTTGACTACCACCGTCAGCATGGCGTGCAGATCAAGGTGGCGCGCATCTTCAATACCTACGGCCCCCGCATGCACCCGAAGGACGGGCGGGTCGTTTCAAACTTCATCACCCAGGCGCTGGCTGGCGAGGACCTGACGATCTATGGCGATGGCTCGCAGACCCGCTCCTTCTGCTATGTCGATGACCTGATCGACGCCTTCCTGCTGCTGATGAATTCGGCGGCGGATGTGACGGGGCCGGTCAATCTTGGCAATCCGGTCGAGTTCACCGTGCGTGATCTGGCCGGGCATGTGCTGCAACTGACCCGCTCCGCCTCGCGGATTGCCCATAAGCCGCTTCCGGCCGATGATCCACGACAGCGGCGGCCGGATATCACGCTCGCCAGGCACATACTGGGTTGGGAGCCCAAAGTGCCCCTTGAAGCCGGGCTCACCCATACTGTGGCCTACTTCCGCGACTGGGCCGTATAAACCGGTTGCCCTGTCCGAACTTGCTCCTGTGCCGGTGCATGAGGGCTTGGCCCTGCAGGAGGTGTTCTCCGTCAGTGTGGCGCGCGCGGCATGTTGCGGGGCGACCGAGGCTTCCTCCGACCGCCCATCGCCGACATCGACACATACGGGATACCGGCCGGAAAGAAACAGGCCTCGCGCATGCTCGCCTGCTCCCTTGCCGGCTCGCCGCGATCTGCCGCGCCGGACTTGCGGTGCTTTATTGCCCGTACCGGCGTGGACGAGCTGATTGTCTCCTCCACCATCGATGATCAGCAGGCGAGCTGGGATCCATATCACTGGCTGAAACAGCCGCCACTTGGCTGAACCGTTCTGCCTCGATGCGGCTTTCCTTCTGAATTTCCAGCACCCCGGCCTGAACGTGACCCAGGCCAATCCGGCATCACGTGATGCTAGAGTTGGCTGCCGTGGAACTTCACCTCGTAGTTCACGATGGCGCGAAACTCATGGGAGTTGGGCGTCACGGGCGTTTCGTCGGAGATGTCCGTGTCGGTATCGTTGTCCA
>JBIIGF010000335.1:0-3570 GCA_044236665.1 Aestuariivirga sp.
ATTACGACCCCCGCGCCGAAAGGCAGTCGGCGGTCGTCCAAGGGGCGCCGCCCAAGCATTCCCCGTCTTGCGGAGAAGTCCTGCCGGATCGCGGGCGCTGCCTTGCGCCACACTCGCCAGCCTTGAACAAGCTGGCACACCGCGCCGGGCAGCGCCCGCGCCTCCCTACTTTCCTCGCGGGGGACAAACGCAACCCCCATCAAGGAGAACGCATGGCCAAATCCATCGTCCCAGCCCTGCCGCTGCTGCAGATGCCCATGACTGTTCAAGCGCAATCGGGCTGATATAGTCAGGTCAAAATCGGAGGAAACGATACATGCCCTTGTCCAACATGGCCGTCCGCGACATCGAGACGGTGCTGCACCCCTACACCAACCTTGCCCGCCACCGCGAAACGGGTCCGCTGATCCTCAATGAGGGCCGCGGCATCCACCTCTATGACGACACGGGCAAGCGCTACATCGAGGGCATGGCGGGTCTGTGGTGCACGGCACTTGGTTATGGCAACCAGGAAGTGACCGAGGCGGGTGCAGAGGCACTGCGCAAGATTTCCTTCACCCACGCCTTCGGCGGCAAGTCGCATGATGGCGTGATCGAGCTCTCGGAAAAGCTGAAGGAGATCGCCCCCTGCCCGACCTCCAAGGTGCTGTTCGGCACCTCGGGCTCGGAAGCCAACGACATGCAGATCAAGCTGTCGTGGTATTACAACAACGCGCGCGGCCGCACCAAGAAGAAGAAGATCATCAGCCGGGTGCGCGCCTATCATGGCGTCACCATCGCCTCGGCCTCGCTCACCGGGCTGCCATGGGTGCACAATGACTTCGACCTGCCCATCGCCAATATCCTTCATACCTCCTGCCCGCACTACTACCGCTTCGGCAAGGACGGCGAGACGGAGGAAGAATTCTCCCAGCGCATGGCCGACGATCTCGAGGCGATGATCGCGCGCGAGGGCGCGGACACCATCGCCGCTTTCATCGGCGAGCCAATCATGGGCGCTGGCGGCGTGCTGATGCCGCCCAAGGGCTATTGGGAGAAGATCAACGCCATTCTCGAAAGGCACGACATCCGCTTCATCGCCGATGAGGTGATCTGCGGTTTCGGCCGGACCGGCAACTGGTTCGGCACCACGACGATGGGCATGAAGCCGCAGTCCATCTCCATGGCGAAGGCCATCACCTCTGCCTATTTCCCGCTCTCGGCGCTGACCATCGAGGAAGACCTCTATCAGGCCATGCTGGATGAAAGCCGCAAGCTCGGCACCTTCGGCCATGGCTTCACCTACACCGCCCACCCCGTGGGCTGCGCCATCGCCAACAAGGTGATCGAGATCTACCAGCGTGACCGGATCATGGAACACGCCGCGAAGATGAGCCCGGTGTTCCAGATGCGCCTCGCCAAGCTGGCAGACCACCCGCTGGTCGGCGAGGCCCGCGGAACGGGCCTGATCGGGGCTGTCGAACTGGTGGCGGACAAAGCAACGAAGCGGCCCTTCGACCCCAAGAAGATGCTCGGCGCCAATACGGTGAACGCCATGCAGGAGCTGGGCCTCATCGTGCGCAACATCCAGGACTCGATCGCGCTCTGCCCGCCGCTCGTCATCACCACCGACGAGATCCACGAGATGTTCGACATCTTCGAAAAGGGCCTCGACCAGATGGAAGCCTGGGCCCGCAAGGAGAATGCGAGGGCGGCATGATCGGCACCGAGGGGGAGCTCAGGGACAAGTTCGGCGAGATCCACCCGCTGGCGCTGGCCAAGACACGGCCGGCGCTGGACCGCCATTCGCGCCAGTTCATCGCCATGTCGCCGTTTGTGGTGATCTCGACGGCGGATGCCAATGGCAAGGCGGATCTCTCGCCGCGCGGGGACCCGCCGGGCTTCGTCCATGTGGTGGACAACAGCACGATCCTGATCCCGGACAGGCCCGGCAACAACCGGCTGGACACGATGGCGAACATCCTCGCCAACCCGCAGGTCGGCTGCCTGTTCTTCATCCCCGGCTTCGAGGATACGCTCCGCCTCAACGGCCGCGCCCGGATCACCGACGAGGAGGCCCTGCTCGCCCACTGCACGGTCAATGGCAAGGTGCCCAAGGTCGGCATCCTGATCAAGGTCGAGGAAGTGTTCATGCACTGCGCCAAGGCGCTGAGGCGCTCGAAGCTGTGGGGGCCTGACTACCGGCAGGACCGCAGCCAGATGCCCTCCATCGCCCGCATCATCCTTGAACAGAGCTGCGAGGCGGGCGTGAACGAGCAGGACGCACAGGCCGCGGATGAGAGTGTCGAAGGAGACTACCGCACCGGGCTTTATTGAGAAAACGCCCGCACGGCTTGATCGAGGTCAAAGAGCCGGGGCGCTCTACCCTTTAGCCCTTGAGCGCATGGACCAGACGCTTCTTCCCTTCGCCACACAGGACGTGCCCCGCTATACGAGCTATCCGACGGCCGTGCAGTTCCATGGGGATTTTCCAGGGAATACCGCCGATGAGTGGCTCTCGTCACTGACGCCGGAAGCCACGCTCTCGGTCTATGTGCACATTCCCTTCTGCAAGCAGCTGTGCTGGTATTGCGGCTGCCACACCTCGGTGCCCAATTCCTATGACCGGGCGGCCCGCTATGTCGATTTTCTGGTGAAGGACATCGCCCGCTCGGCGGCGCTGTTCAACGGCAGGCGTGGCAAGGTCACTCACCTGCATTTCGGCGGTGGCACGCCGACCTATCTCGATGACTTCCACATCGGCCAGATCGTCGAGGCGGTGGACAGGGGCTTCGGCCTCGCTCCCGGCGGCGAGATGGCGCTTGAATCCGACCCCCGCGGCCTGACGCGCGAACGCGCCCGGGTGCTGACCGGCATGGGCTTCAACCGCATCAGCTTCGGCGTGCAGGACTTCGCAACGCCAGTACAGATGAAGATCAACCGGCTGCAGACCTATGGCCTCGTCGCCGCCGCCAATGACACGTTGCGTGAGGCGGGCTTCACCTCGGTGAATTTCGATCTGATGTATGGCCTTCCCGCCCAGACCGTGGAGAGCGTCGCGCTGACGGCGAACCAGGCGGCTGACCTGAAGCCGGACCGCATCTCGGTGTTCGGCTATGCCCATGTGCCGTGGTTCAAGCGGCACCAGAAGATGATCAATGACGAGGATCTTCCGGGCATCGATGCGCGCTATGCGCAGGCCACCACCATCGAGCGCGAACTCAATGCGCGTGGTTATGCCTCCATCGGGCTTGACCACTTCGCGCTCGAGCATGATGAACTGAGCGCCGCAGCGGCGAAGGGCATCATGCGGCGGAACTTCCAGGGCTACACGACCGACGTGTCGGATGCGCTGCTGGCCTTCGGTGCCTCCGCCATCGGCGAATTCCCGCAAGGCTTTGTGCAGTCGGCGCGCGACACGCTGGAATGGTCACAGAAGATCGAGGCCGGCGAAAGCCCGGTGACGCGCGGACTGGCCATTACCCCCGAAGACCGCATGCGTTCGGAAGTGATCGAGCGGCTGATGTGCGACCTCACCGTGAACCCCGGCGAGATCGCCGCACGCCACGGCTTCGATCCCGCGATCTTCGA
>JBIIGF010000336.1:0-3569 GCA_044236665.1 Aestuariivirga sp.
GTGGAGCATCGTCATCGACGGCGAGGTCGAAAAGCCCGTCACCATCGGCATCGACGATCTGTTGAAGCAGGTGACGCTGGAAGAGCGGATCTACCGCCACCGCTGCGTGGAGGCCTGGGCCATGGTGGTGCCGTGGACGGGCTTCACGGTCAGGCGGCTGGTGGACATCGCCAAGCCCACCAGTGACGCAAAATATCTGCGCTTCGAGACGTTCAACATGCCGGATGTGGCGGAAGGTCAGAAAGCGGGCCTGTTCACCAGCTATCCCTGGCCCTATGTCGAGGGCATCACGATGGCTGAGGCAATGAACGACCTGCCGCTGATGGTGACGGGGGCTTATGGCAAGCCGCTGCCCAACAGCATGGGCGCACCGCTCAGGCTTCACCTGCCGTGGAAGTATGGCTTCAAGTCGATCAAGGGCATCGTGCGCGTGAGCTTCACGCGCGAGCGTCCCGTGAGCTTCTGGGAAACGCTGGGGCCTTCGGAATATGGCTTCTGGGCCAATGTTAACCCGGATGTGGCGCACCCGCGCTGGAGCCAGGCGACGGAGCAGATGCTCGGAACCGACGAGCGTGTGCCGACCGTCATCTACAATGGCTATGGCGAGCAGGTGGCCGGCCTCTACAAGGACCTCGGAACCGAGAAACTGTTCATGTAAGCAAGAAGGCCAGCCTTGCGGCTGGCCTTTCTGTTTCGCGGGCGCTCACGCCTCAGAAGCTCCATTCCTTGGCTTTCGCCACGAGGAAATCGCGGAATACGGTGACGCGCTTCGTGTCCTTCAGTTCTTCCGGATAAACAAAGTAAGTATCGAATTCCGGCGTCTCCACCGGCACGTCGATCTGCACCAGGCCTGAATCCTCCGGCACGATGTAGTCCGCGAGCGATGCGATGCCCATGCCCGCCTGCACGGCACGGCGCAGGCCATAGGCATTGTTGACGCGCAGCGACACGGGGCGTGGGTCGCCCTCAGGGCGGCCGACCTGCTCAAGCCAGTTGATGGTGGTGAGATAGCCCGGCGCCTGGCCGAAGGTGAGGATCTTGTGCCTGTCGAAATCCTCGAGCGACTTCGGAATGCCGTTCTTCTTCAGATATTCGGCCGAGGCGTAGATATGGTGATGCACGGTGAACAGCTTGCGCTGGATGAGGTCAGGCTGGGTCGGCCGGCGCAGGCGGATGGCCACATCGGCCTCGCGCATCGACAGATCGAGCTCGCGGTCATCAAGCAGCAGCGTGATGTTGATTTCCGGATAGATCTCCGAGAACTCCCGGAGGCGCGGCGTCAGCCACACGCTGCCAAGGCCCACGGTGGTGGTGATGCGCAGTTCCCCGCTCGGCTTCTCCTTCGAATCCATCAGGCGCGTCTGCGCGGCGGTCAGCTTGGTGAACACCTCATGCGCGGTGCGGTACAGCATCTCGCCCTGCTCGGTGAGGATGAGGCCGCGCGCATGGCGGTGGAACAGGGGCACATTCAGCGCATCTTCGAGCGCGCTGATCTGGCGGCTCACCGCAGATTGCGAAAGCCCCAGCTCATGGCCCGCATGGGTGAAGCTCCCGGCATCCGCCACGGCGTGGAAAATGCGCAGCTTGTCCCAGTCCATCACGTTACTCAGCGGCATGGCGCACCTCGCCTTGCGTATGGAGCCAGCGCTCGGCCTCGAGTGCGGCCATGCAGCCCATGCCGGCGGCCGTCACCGCCTGGCGGTAAACATCATCGGTCACGTCACCGGCCGCATAGACGCCCGGAATGCCGGTCGCCGTCGAGCGCGGCTCGGTGATGAGATAGCCACCCTGCTTGAACGGCAGCTGGCCTTCAAACAATTCGGTCGCCGGCTTGTGGCCGATGGCGATGAAGATGCCATCCACCGCCACATCCTCAATCGCGCCCGTCTTCACGTTCTGGAGCCGCGCATGGGTCACGCCCTTGGGGTTCTCGCTGCCCAGCACATCAGCCAGGGTCGTGTCCCACATGACCTTGATCTTGGGGTGGGCGAACAGGCGGTTCTGCAGGATGCGCTCCGCCTTGAACTCGTTGCGGCGATGCACGACGATCACTTCGCTGGCGAAGTTGGTGAGGAACAGGGCTTCCTCCACGGCGGTGTTGCCCCCGCCCACCACCAGCACGCGCTTGTTGCGGTAGAAGAAGCCATCACAGGTGGCGCAGGCGGACACGCCGAAGCCGCGGAATGCCTGTTCGGAGGGCAGGTCCAGCCACTTGGCCTGCGCACCCGTGCAGATGATCAACGCATCGCAGGTGTATTCCGCGCCCGAATCGCCCTTGAGCCAGATCGGCCTGGCATTCAGCTTCACTTCGGTGATGGTATCGGAAACGACCTCGGTTCCCACATGCTCGGCCTGGGCCTTCATCTGCTCCATCAGCCACGGACCCTGGATCACATCGGCGAAGCCCGGATAATTCTCGACATCGGTGGTAATCGTCAGCTGGCCGCCGGGCTGGATACCCTGCACCAGAATAGGCTTCAGCATCGCGCGGGCGGCATAGATGGCGGCGGTGTAACCGGCGGGGCCCGATCCGAGGATCAGAACCCGGGCGTGGCGGGCGGACATGGCGAACTCCAGTTGCTATGAGAAAATAACATAGCTTATTTGGGCGTGACGGCAAGGCTGGTACCACTTGTTGTGAATATCTGGGGAAAAGTCCTGAAATGCTGCCGGGGAACGGCGCGGCAACCCGCTTTCGTGGGTGCCGGAACCACGTTGCGAGGAGGAAGGAAATGCGCGCCACCGCCACCATGGACGCCACCGACTGGAAGATCCTGCGCGAACTCCAGCGCGATGGCCGCTTGAGCAATGTGGAGCTTGCCGGCCGCGTCGGCCTGTCGCCGCCGCCCTGCCTGCGGCGGGTGCAGGCGCTCACCCGGGCGGGGATCATCGAAGGCTACCGGGCACTGGTCAACGCCCGGGCGCTGGGTTTCGATGTCAGCATGTTCGCGTTCGTCGGGCTGAAGAGCCAGGCGGAGGCGGAACTCACAGCCTTTGCGGCGCGGGCGGCCGCCTGGCCCCTGGTGCGTGAGGCCTATGCGATTTCAGGCGAGGCGGATTTCCTCCTGAAATGCGTGGCGCGCGACCTCGCAAGCTTGCAGGATTTCATCATCCATGATTTGACCGCCGCACCCAATGTCGAGAACGTCAAGACCACGCTGATCCTGCGCGTGTCGAAATACGAGCCTGGAGTGCCCATTCCGTGACCAACCTGCAGCTTGCACCCCGCCACGCCGGATGGTTCAGCCTCCTGTCCTCGACGCTGACGGCGGTGGTGATCGGCTTTGCCTCCACCATCCTCGTCATCATGGAGGCAGCGCGCAATGTGGGGGCGACACCCGCCGAGCAGGCCTCCTGGGCAGCGGCGCTGTGTTTCGGCATGGCGATCTCGTCGTTCATTCTCTCATACCGCTACAAGATGCCGATGATCACGGCGTGGTCCACGCCGGGTGCTGTGCTGATCGCCACATCCGGCGGCGGCATCAGCTATCAGAACGCGCTCGGCGCCTTTGTGGTGGCAGGCCTGCTCATGGTGGTGGCGGGCCTCATCAAGCCGCTGGAGCGCGCCA